>NZ_LGCW01000015.1:0-30805 GCF_001279365.1 Streptomyces sp. NRRL F-5755
GGTGAGTACAGCGGGCGCGCGCCCGAACGGTCCCCATACCCCCGTAGACCTCATCTCTTCCCACCAGCTTCACTCCCCTCCTCCTCCCCTTCCTCCCCCACATCCTCACGCCCTCCCCCTTCACCCACGAGCGACCGTGAATACACCTTCACGCCACGCTTGTCGGTTACGCTCCCGGGATGCTCGAACCCGCCGCAACGCCCGACGGCCTCGCCGCGCGCTGCACGCGTGTGCTCTTCTCCCCTTGGGCCCGGCTCGCCGTACTCCTCGTACTGCTCGCCGGTGCCGCCATCGCGATGGTCGTCTGGCAGCCGCAGCGGCTGCTCGCCCACGGATGGCCGCCGGCGTGGGCCGGCGGCGGTGCCGTGGTGATCTTCGGACTCGCGTACGGAGTGTGCACCACCGCCTTCGTCCCCCGCCCGGTCCTGAACCTCGCCGCCGGCGCGATCTTCGGCAGCCTGCCCGGCTTCCTCTCCGCGCTGGCCGGTACGGTCCTCGGCGCCGGCCTCGCGTTCGGGCTCGGCCGCCTGCTGGGGCAGGACGCCCTGCGGCCCCTGCTGCGGGCCCGCTGGCTGACCGCCGCCGACCGGCAGCTCAGCGAGCACGGCTTCCGCTCGATGATGGCGATCCGCCTCTTCCCCGGCCTGCCGTTCTGCGCGACGAACTACTGCGCCGCGGTCTCCCGCATGAGCTGGGGCGCGTTCCTGCTGGCCACGACGCTGGGCAGCGTGCCCAACACCGCCGCGTACGTCATCGCCGGTGCCCGCGCCTCGTCGCCCACCTCGCCCGCCTTCCTGATCTCCACCGCCTTCATCGTGGTCTCCGGCCTGGCCGCGGTGGCCGTGGCCTGGCGCAAACGTGCGTCAATCCGGGGGCGTTGACCGGCGGGCGTCCGGAAAGAGCCCTTTGACCCCCCGGACACTTTCGGGCGCTACGCTGCCCCCCAACCGGTCCCCGATCCCTCCGGCCGCCGCACGCACTCCTGTCCCTTCCGCCCTCGTACCGCCTGACCCGCACCTTCACCGGGTAAGCGCTTGATCACCCTCTGGATGGCATAGCTCCGATGCACTGGTTTGAATCCTTCATCCTCGGCCTGGTCCAAGGGTTGACCGAGTTCCTGCCCATCTCCTCCAGCGCGCACCTGCGGCTGACCGCGGCGTTCGCGGGCTGGCAGGACCCCGGCGCGGCCTTCACCGCGATCACGCAGATCGGCACCGAGGCCGCCGTCCTGATCTACTTCCGCAAGGACATCGCACGGATCGTCGGTACCTGGGCGCGCTCCCTGTTCAACCGTGAGCTGCGGCACGACCACGACGCCCAGATGGGGTGGCTGGTCATCGTCGGCTCGATCCCGATCGGGGTGCTGGGCGTCACCCTCAAGGACGCCATCGAGGGTCCCTTCCGTGACCTGCGGCTGATCGCGACCACCCTGATCGTCATGGGTGTCGTCCTGGGCTTCGCGGACCGCCTGGCCGCCCGCGACGAGTCCGGCGGTCGCCACCGCGCCGTCAAACAGCGCAAGACCCTCACCGACCTGAACGTCAAGGACGGCCTGATCTACGGCGTCTGCCAGGCCATGGCCCTGATCCCGGGCGTCTCCCGCTCCGGCGCCACGATCAGCGGCGGCCTCCTGATGGGCTACACCCGCGAAGCCGCGGCCCGCTACTCCTTCCTCCTCGCCATCCCCGCCGTCCTGGCCTCCGGCGTCTACGAACTCAAGGACGCCTTCGGCAGCGAAGCGGCCGCGAGCCATGTCTCCTGGGGGCCGACCATTTTCGCCACGGTCATTGCCTTCGTCGTGGGATATGCCGTCATCGCATGGTTTATGCGCTTCATCTCTTCCCGAAGCTTCATGCCGTTCGTCATCTACCGCATCCTGCTCGGCATCGCCCTGTTCGCGCTGGTCAGCGCGGGCGTACTGAGCCCGCACGCGGGAGAGTCGGCGGGGTGAGGGGACGGCTCCCCCTGGTGGCGCGTGAAGCCTGCGCACCGGCGCCGAGCACCAGACCGTGGCCCTGTTGAAGTCCTACGGCTGGACCGACATCCTCGACCTCGGCCCACTCGTCAGCGCCCGCGGCATGGAGATGTAAGCGCACCCGCACCCCGCCATCGGATTCAGCCTGGGCCAGGGCTTCGGCGGCCACTTCGGCAGCAAAGTCGTCCGCTGATCCCTGCCTCGGGCAAGGAGACGCCATGAGCGACAAGACCACCGGCAGCACTGGTCCCCTGTCCGGGAAAGTCGTGTGCCACGCGATGTGGGCCCGCGACGGCCGGCAGCTCGCCGACTTCTACGCCACCGCTCTGGGCACCACGGTCACCGAGACCTACCCCGCCGAGAACGGCGAAGGCGCCGCCAGCGCTTTCCACACAAACGGGGTCATGTACCTCTTCTACACCTCTCCCGCCTACCAGGCCCCCAACTGGCCCGAGGAAGACCTGCCCTTCCACATGGACCTCACCTTCCCCGACGCCGCAGCAGCCGAGAAGCAGCTCCTAGGACTGGGCGCCACCAAACCCGCCCACCAACCCGGCGGAACGCACTGGACAGTCCTCCTCGACCCCGCGGGCCAGCCCTTCTGCATCCACAACGCTCATTGAGAACCGCAACACCATTTCCCCTCGCGCATGATGACTCTCCCCCGTAGTTCCGGCTCGCCACGCCAGGCGCGCACAGTCCTCGGAACCACCCGTACATACAGAAAAGAATCCTCTTCCCCGCGCGGGTCCCACCCGAATGTGCCGGCGAACGCCTCCGCCGCATCTGCGGGCACTTCTTGGTCCGGGAAGCATTCCGCCTCACCCTGGAGGAGCACCACATCGAAGGTGTCCGGTAGTGCCAGGCGCACGCGCGGTTCTTTGCGGACGTTCCGCGCGGTCACGGAAGTGGCGCTGGTGCACATCCATATTGCTTGCCCATCCCACAAGAACCACAGCGGCACCTGGTGCGGTCCGTGATCAGGGTGAGCTGTCGACACCCAGATGTCCCGCTCGGTAGCGAGTCGTTCCAGGGTGTCGCGCATACGCTCCGCCGTCCGGCGACGAACGGTTGCCGTGGTCTCCATGAGCACCGACCCTAACCAAGCAGGTGCAAAGCACGCCTGGGGCACAGGGCCTACTCCCAACGACCGATGGCCCCCTCAGCGGAGCGTTGTTCAAGCGTGACGTCCACCCCAGGCGCACTGCGATGGAAAGCCGGAAAGAACCCTCCCCGGACAAGGGCCTGCTTCTGCGCTGCGGCGGTGCGGATGGCGGCCTGGCGGGCGTCGGCGGAGAGATGGTTGCAGGTGATGAGCCAGACGCGGGGTGTGTGGGTCAGGCGCTGTTGCAGAAGTGCCGGGGTGGCGGGCAGATGGTCGAGGGTGCCGAGTGTGGCGGCCGTTCGGTCCGTGCCCAGGTCGGGGCGCGCCGTGAACGCCTCCTTGAAGGCCGTGGCGATCAGTCCGCACCGGGCGCCGCTGAAGAGGACGGCGTCGCCGGGGGCGTCGTGGATGCGCAGGATGCGGATCACGGCGTGGGTGTCCCACTGGCGGCTGTCCTCCTGGCGGATGGCCCGGTGGGACGCATAGAGGGGGACGACCGGCAGGAGTACGAGCAGCAGTTGCTGGTACGGGGGGACGACGGTGGCGGCCAGTGCGAGCAGCAGGGCCAGGGCCGGCAGGCAGAACAGCAGGTAGCGGTAGGCGAAGAGCGGGTGGCCCAGGGAGACGGCCATGAGGAGCAGCGGGGGCACGGCCAGCCAGGGCACGCCGACCGCCAGGGCCAGGGACGGCGCCTTGTGCCGACGTATCGCGAGAAGCGCCAAGGCGGCCAGGGCGGTGGAGGTGAGCAGGAGTTTCAGTGCGGTGGGGAGGGTGGCCTGGCCGGGAGTGAGGAGCCAGGTGAAGTAGTTGAACGGGGTTCCGGCCGTGACCGGTGCGGCGTCGCCGACGGCGGAGCTCTGGGCGGCGGCGAGTATCAGCAGCGGGACTACGGCGGTGAGGCCCGCGGTCAGGGCCAGCAGCAGGCGTACGACGACGCGGCGGCCGGGGCGCCGCAGGATCACGGTGACCGCGTGGGCGGCCACCAGCAGCAGCCCCAGCAGGTTGAACCAGCCCAGCAGGGCGATCAGCACGGCATATCCGGCCGGCCACCGGCCCCCGGCCGGGCTGGACAAGACCTTCACCAGGACGCCCGTGGCCAGTACCGCCACCGCCATGACGAAGGCGAACGAGCGGGCCTCCTGCGCGTAGCGTGACGCGGTCGGCAGAACGGCGAGCAGCAGCCCCGCGTACAGCCCGAGACGCGGACCGCCGAGCAGCCGCCCCAGCCACGACAGGCCGGCTGCCGCGACGGCCACCGCCGCCGCGGACGGCACCCGCGCCGTGAACTCGTTGAGCCCTCCGTTCAGCTGCCCGACCAGCCACATCAGCACGTAGTGCAGGCCGTGGACCGCGTCGACCCGCCCCAGCAGTTCCATCAGCTGCGGCCAGGACCGCCGCGCCACGTCGATGGTGACGATCTCGTCGGTCCATGCGGAGGGAGCCCAGTTGCCCCATATGCCGAGGACGAGCGCGACGGCCGGCGGCGCCGAACCGGCCGCGCCCCTCAGCAGGGCACGGCCGACGGAGGCGCCGGGTATGACGGCCACGGCGGGCCTGGGCGAGGTGGCGGTCACGGTGTTGCTTTCGTCGCCGGGAGGTGGAGGGTGAAGGTGGTGCCGGGGCGGGGGTGGTTGGTGTGGGCGGTGAGGGTGCCGTGGTGGCGGTGGGCGATGTCGCGGGCGATGGCCAGGCCGAGGCCGCTGCCGCCGGTGTCGCGGGCGCGGGCCTCGTCGAGGCGGGTGAAGCGTTCGAAGACCCGTTCCAGGTCCTGCGGGCCGAGCGGGGCGCCGTCGTTGTGCACGGAGATGTCCCAGCCGTGTGCCTGCGGGGTGATGGTGAGGGTGACGCGGTCGGCGGCGTGCCGGTGGGCGTTGTCGAGGAGGTTGCGCAGCAGCCGGTGGAGCTGGAGGGCGTCGCCTCTTACGGGCGCTTCTTCGGGGAACGGCCCGAGGACGACCGGCAGGCCGCGGTGACCGTACTCATGGGCCAGTTCGTGAGCGATCTCGACCAGGTCGACGACGTCCCGTAGCTCCTGCGTGCTGGGGCGGGCGAGATAGAGGAGATCGTCGGTGACGCGGCGGAGCCGGTCGGTGGCCTTGAGCGCGTCCTGGACGGCGTCGGTGAGGTGTTCGGGGTGGGCGAGGGCGACTTCGAGCTGGGTGTGCAGGGCCGTGATCGGCGAGCGGAGTTCGTGGGAGGCGTCGGCGACGAAACGGCGTTGCCGTTCGGCGGCTTCTTCGAGGTGGTTCAAGGTGGAGTTCGTGGTCTCGGCCAGAGCGCGGATCCGGTCGCGGGCAACCGGTACGGGGACCCGTCGGTGCAGGTCGGTGGTGTCGGTGATGTCCGCCACCTGCGCGCGGATGGCCTCGACGGGCCCGAGGGAGCGGCGGGTGGTGATCCAGGCGGTGGCCGCCACGATCAGCGCGGCGGCGGGGACGCCTGCCTTCAGGGGCGTGTCGAGGGAGGCGACCGCGGCGTCGGCGTCGTCGGGCGGGACCAGGTGGTAGACGGTGCGCCGGCATCTGCCGGGTGCGTCGTCGGGGTCGGTGCAGCGGTGGGCGGGGAGGGTGAAGCGGGCGGCGACGGCGGTGATGTCCCGGTGGAGCAGGCGCTCGATACGCAGACGGGCCTGCGTCCGGGTGGTCGCGGCGGCGGCATCGTCTCCCTGCGGGAGGGCGGCTTCGAGCTGGGCGCGCCATCTCTGCGCCAGACCGCGGGTTCGCTCGGCGCTGACCGTGACGGTACGGGTCCAGTCGGCGCCGGCGTCGGGCGGGGCGGGCGGCAGGAGTTCGGCGAGACCGTCCAGGGTGACGGCGATTCCGGGGGCCGGGTGCACCCGGCCCCTGTCGTCGATCTCGATCTTGGGCCAGAAGCCCAGCTCGAAGACGTGGCTCTGGTCCGCGGTCGGCTCGGTCGCCGCGGTGGTGCGGGCCTGGACGGTGGCGAGGCGGGCGGTTTGCTCAAGGGTCTCGTCGTGTACGTGGCCGCGCAGCCACCACGCTCCGGCCGTGAAGACGACACAGGCGGCGAGCCCGGCGACAACTGCGGCCCGGATCTCGGTCGGTACCCACCGCAGTACTCCGGTCCGCGGCCTGCGCTCCGCCGTTCGGCCCGGGCGGTCCGGACGGCCCGGGCGGTCCGGACGGCCCGGACGGCCCGGACGGCCCGGGCGGCCCAGACGTCCCGTGCGTCCCGTGCGTCCCGTGCGTCCCGTGGGAACGGCCTGTTCAGTCACCGATGCTCCCGATGGGCGCAAGACGATAGCCGTACCCGCGGACGGTCTCGATCGAGCGCGTCCCCCACGGGGTGTCGATCTTGCGGCGGAGGGCGGAGACGTACACCTCCACGATCGAGGCGTCACCGCGGAAGGCCGGGTCCCACACCTCGTCGAGGATCTCGCCCTTGGACAGCACCCGCCCGTTGGCGCGGATCAGCGCGGCGAGCACGCCGAACTGCTTGCCGGTGAGATGGACGGCCGTGGCGCCGCGTCCGGCCCGGCGGGTGGCCAGATCGACCCACAGGTCCCCGTGGCTCAGCACGGGCGAGGTGCCGTAGCTGCCACCGCGTCGCAGCAGGGCCCGCAGCCGGGAGAGCAGGACGACGTAGGAGAACGGCTTGGTGAGGTAGTCGTCGGCTCCGGTGTCCAGCCCCTCGGCTTCGTCGTGCTCACCGTCCTTCGCGGTCAGCATCAGGACCGGTGTGGTGACGCCGGCGGCCCGCAGCCGGCCGCACACCCCGTAGCCGTGCAGGCGGGGCAGCATCACGTCCAGAACGATGACGTCGTGGTCCCCGGCCAGTGCGAATTCCAGGCCGGTGACGCCGTCGGTGGCGACCTCCACGGTGTACCCCTCGGCGGTCAGGCCGCGTCGGACGGCGGGGCCGACCTGGGGATCGTCCTCGATGAGCAGAATGCGATGCACGCCATCAAGCCTGGCACACTTTTCGCTTTGCTTTCTTAAGGAATCTTCAGGCTTCCGGCAGCGCCGGACACTCTCGTCGGATCTTCAGGTTTTCTTCGGGTCGGTGTGCGCAGAATGCAGCCGCCCAGCCCTTCCCGCACCGCGCGCCGGAAGCCGTGCCATGCGTTCCGGTGCCGCCCATCGGTCGCGTCACCACGGGAAGGGAGACGGCCCGAACTCGCGACGCTTTTGACGGTTAGGCAACCCATGCACATTGTCTTTCTCATTCACAATGCCTACGGAATCGGCGGCACCGTTCGGGCCACGTACAACCTTGCTTCGGTATTGTCCGAGCAGCATGACGTGGAGATGGTGTCGGTGTTCCGGCACCGCGATGTTCCGGTCATGGACGTACCGGCGAAGGTGCGGCTGACCCCTCTTGTGGATCTGCGGGCCGGCTCCGCCGATTTCGAGGGCGATGATCCCCGCCATGCGGAGCCCGCCAGGGTTTTCCCTCGCGCGGACGGACGGCACCGGCAGTACAGCCGTCTCACGGACGACCGTATCGGCCACCACCTGTCGCGGCTGGAGGCCGATGTGGTCGTCGGGACCCGGCCCGGCCTGAACACGCACATCGCCCGCCAGACGCGCGCGGCCGGCATCCGCGTGGGGCAGGAGCACCTGACGTTCTCGGGCCACGGTTTCCGGCTGCGGCACGAGATACGTCATCGCTATCAGCTGCTGGATGCCATCACCACGGTGTCCGAGTCCGACGCCCGGGCGTACCGTCGGCTCAATCTCCCGGGCGTACGGGTGGAAGCGATACCGAACAGCGTTCCCCGGGCTGCCGTCGAGCCTGCCGACGGCAGCGGAAAGACCATTGTCGCGGCGGGACGGCTGATTCCGCTCAAGCGCTACGATCTCCTGATCAAGGCGTTCGCCGAAGTGGCCGACAAGCACCCGGACTGGCATCTCCGGATTTTCGGCGAAGGGGACACCACCGGCAATGAGCGGGAATCCCTCACCAGCCTGATCGATGAACTGGGACTGAGCGGCCAGGCGCATCTCATGGGCAAGGCCGACCCGCTCGAACCGGAATGGGCGAAAGGTTCGATCGCCGCCTCGGCCTCTGATCGCGAGTCGTTCGGCATGACCATCGTCGAGGCGATGCGGTGTGGTCTGCCCGTGGTCGCCACGGACTGCCCCGTCGGACCGCGCGAGATCATCAAGGACGGTGTCGACGGCCTTCTCGTGCCCACCGGCCACGTCGGCGGCCTGGCCGCGGCGCTGCTCCAACTCGTAGGCGATGACCGGCTGCGCCGGCGCATGGGCGAGGCGGCGCTGCGCAACTCGTCCCGCTTCGATCCCGCGCTCATAGCCGAGCGCCACCAGGATCTCTTTCAGGACCTGCTCCGGCGCGGCCCCGGACGCCGTTCGGTCGGCTTCCGGCGCAAAGCCGGCTTCCACGCGCGTACCCGCGCCATCGATACCGCGCACGCCATGCGCTCCACCGCGCGTGCCATGGTGAGCAAGCTCGGCGCGCTGTAAGCCCGCCTGCTCCCCGTCGCCCGCGGCTGGTGACCCGCCACGTCCAGGCGAAGAGCTTCCCCGGGCAGCTACCAGGGGCCGGCTACCTGCCGCTAAGCATGCCCCACCCGCCCCACCGCATAGGACACACCCTTCAGCGCCTCGGGCAATTCATGCCGTCCGCCGATGCACAACTTGCGGTAAGCGGCGGTCAGATGTGTTTCGACGGTCCGCAGAGAGACGTAAAGGTGCTCGGCTATCTGCTTGTTGCTCCATCCTTCGGCGGCGAGTGCGGCGACACGTTCCTCGCCGGCCGTCAAAGAGCAGGGGTCGGGTGTCCGGCCGCCCGCTTCGTGGAGCTGCTGCTGGAGGTTGCGTGCCGCTGCGGAGGCTCCGCATTTGACTGCAAGTTCCAGGCCGCGGCGCAATGCCGCACGGGCCCCGGGTTTGTCGTCGCGCCGCAGCAGGGCGCATCCGAGCGTGTGCAGGGCGCGCGCCAGTTCCAGTTCGGCGGGCGTGCGCTCCAGGACGCTCACCGCTTCCTGCACGAGGTCCAGGCCCTGCGTACCCCCGGTGACCCGGCCGACGGCATGCAGGGCCACGCCGATGGTGCGTGGTATTCGGCAGCGCCGTGCCAGTTCGAGTTCCTCCTCGGCGAGCGCCCGTGCGTCGCGCCCGTATCCCAGTCGGAGGCTGACGGCGGCGGCACGGGAGCGCCAAGGGCCGATGGCCGGGCTGACGATGCCCGCGGTCTCGAAGTGCTGGCCGCTCTCGCGGAGCAGGGTCAGCGCACCGCGGTGGTCCCGTTGAGCGGCACGCAGTGCCGCGAGGCTCATGAGGAACCGCGGCCACTCCCACGAGGGTTCCGCCTGGTCCACGGCGGTGTGGGGGGCGGCGAGGTGTTCGGCGCCTTCCAGGTCGCCTTTGGCCAGGAGCGTGTCGAGGGTGATGGTGTCCAGCGTCATGCGGTACGGCAGTTCACCGTGCGCGTGGGGCCGCTCGGAGGCGGTTCGCGCGATCTCGGCGGCCTGCGCCACGTGCCCCCGGCGCAGCGCGACGGCGGAGCGGTAGACCATCAAGGAGGAGGCCAGCAGCTCCATTCCTCTGTCTTTCGTCCCGTCCAGCAGCCGACTGCACAGGGCATCGGCCGCATCGAGGTCGTCCAGGTACAGCAGCGATCCGGCGACGAAGTAGTGGAGCGGGAAGAGGTCGTGGGAGAGCGCCGGTGAGTTCGCCCGGGCCCGGTCGACCAGCTCGGTGACCCGGTCGGCCGGCTCGCCCGCCCGCAGGGCCGCGAAGGCACGGACGGCGAGCAGCTGCCGCTCCCCGGACGTACGGCCGTCCAGGTCGACGGCGGCAGCGCGCTTCTCGGCCCGGACCGTGCCCCGGATCGAGGGGCGTTCCAGCTCCAGCCATTCGATCAGTGCCTGCATCCGCAGCAGGGACTCACGGTCAGCGGCAGCGGCGCCGGTGCGCGCGCTCAGCTCCGTGACCAGGCGCGCCAGGTCGGGGCTGCCGGCGCGCCCGCCGCGTGACATCAGGTGGGAGTACGCCAGTACCGCGACGGCCTGGGAGCGGGCGTCATCGTCGGTGAGGTTCTCCAGCGCGGCTGTGCTGTACGAGGCCGCGAGCGCGGTGTCGTAGTGGCTGGCGGCGATGGCCATCTCCAGGAACACCCGGGCGTGCTCCCCCGGCGTGGCGGGCTGGAAGACCGCGTGCCGCAGATACGTCACGGCGGTCTCGGCCGCGCCCCGGCGCAGCGCTTCCCCGGCGGCCCGGCGCAGGACTGCCGGCGGCCAGGTGCCGGACACCGGGCCGGCCGCCATGACGTGCGCGGCCACCTCCTCGTCGGGGCGCCCGCTCAGGTACAGGACCTGGGCGGCGCGGGCGTGGGCCGCGCCGACCTCCTGGGGCGTCCACTCCGCCAGCACGGCATCCCGTACCACCCGGTGGACGAAGCCCGGCTCTTCCCCGGACCCCAGCAGCCCGAGCGAGCGCAGCTCCGCCCCCGCCGAACGCACCACCGCCTCACCGGTGCCGCAGTACGCCGCGAGCAGCGACCACGGCATCCCGTCGCCCAGGACCGCCAGCCCGCGCGCCAGCTCGGCCACGGCCGGGGACCCCTGGGCCACCCGCTGCCGCACCTCGCGCAGCAGCGTGGGCAGGCCGAAGCTCCTGATCCGGTCCCGGTCCTCCTGCGTGGGCCGTACGCCGCCGCGCCGGGCGTCGCACAGCAGAGCGCGCAGGAAGAGCGGGTGCCCTTCCGTGGCGGCGTGGCAGGCGGCGCAGAAGGACGGGTCCGGCCGGGGCTCGCCGAACTCCAGCGCCACCAGCCGCGCCACGTCCGCCGGTCTCAGCGGCTCCAATGCCAGGGTGCGGCAGGCGGCAGGGTGCACGAGGGCGTCGTACAGGTCGCCGGGCGCCGGGCGCTCTCCGGTACGGGTGGTGACGGCCACCAGGATCGGGTGGGTGTCCGCCCGGTGGACCAGGTGCGCCAGCCACCGCAGCGACGGCGGGTCGATCCACTGGAGATCGTCGACCGCCAGCAGCAGCGGCTCCCGGCGGGCCAGCCGGAAGGCGAGGCGGTCCAGGCCCGCCAGCGTCTCGGATGCGTCGGTGTATGTATCCGGATCGCCGCCCCAGGGCCCTTCCGGGTCGAGGATGCGCAGCACCGCGTCCCCCACCCCGTCGAGCAGTGCCCGGCGGTCCTGCTCGCCGGCCGCCGCGACCACGGGGTGCAGCAGCCGCCGCACCGTACCGAAGGCGAAGTCGCGCCGGAGCCGGTGGCAGCGCACCCGCACCTCGCGGAACCGCCGGACACCGTCCAGCCAGTGGTGCAGCAGGGCCGACTTCCCCATGCCCGCGTTGCCCGCGAGCTGTACGACGCGGGTCTGCCCCGCCAGTACCTGTTCCGCCACCTCGTCGAGGACCGCCAGCTCACCGGCGCGCCCGGCCAACGGCAGCGGGCCCTCGCGGACCGGCTGGACGGGCCCCGCCTGCCGCGGTGCGTCCCGGACGGCTCGGTCCCCCCTGCAACCGTCGTTCATCTCACCCCTACTCCCTTTCTCGCCCTGCCAGACGGCGGCCCCGGGGCCGGGGTTGCGTCTCGTCGCACGTATCAGCATGTGGATGCGGCGCGGTGACCTGCCGCTCCCTCGCGGTTCGTGGTACGCGGGAGGCGGTTCGGGCGGCCCGGCCGCCGTCGTCACGGGTCATCGCCTCCGCACGGCCACAGCGGATCTCGTGGTCGGGGATACGTGATCTCGTGGTCGGAGAGGCGTGGTCTCCGGTCGGGAACGCGTGATCGCTGGTCGGAGACGCGTGATCGCTGGTCGGTCCGCGAAGCGCGGACGTCTCCTGGTGCACGCCTCGTCACACTGCGCACTTGTGGTGCGGTGCCCATCATTGTGCGCACCGCACGGCTGATTCCACATCTATCGACCGGACTACGCCAGAAGTACCGTGTCCAGCTCCGATGCGTCGTAATGATCAGCCGACGGAGCCGCCAGGCCGTTCCGCTTGCGCGGCACCGCGAACCCGTCCGTCGGGCCGGGTGAAGTTGACGGCCCGACCGCCGCCCGCCCACACGGCCGGAGGGCGACGCCCCCGTGGGCGCCGCCCTTTCACGCTCGTCGGTGAACAAGCTCTGCCGAATTCCCCGGCCAATTCAGGGATGTCCGACCTGGTCAGCCCTTTGTCCGGACCGTCGGGAGCTTTGTGCGGGCTTATGTACGGGAGGAGAACCCGCCCGTTTCACACCGCCGCCCGGCAGGCGGCGTCGCGGTGGTCCTGCGCCGCGGCCATCAGCGCGTCCAGCGCGTCGCGCGTGCGCAGCAGCTCGGCGATGTGGGCGGAGAGCCGCTCGCGTTCCGCGGCCATGCGTTCCAGGGCGGCGTGGGAGTGCTCGGCGCTGGGCGCGTCCACGCACGGCAGCAGTTCGACGATGGTGCGGCTGGACAGCCCGGCCGCGTACAGGCGCTGGATGAAGGCGACCCGTTCGATCTCGTACTCGGTGTAGTGCCGCTGCCCGCCGGCGCTGCGGGTGCTGGTGAGCAGCCCCTGCTCCTCGTAATAGCGCAGCGAACGGACACTGGCCCCGGTCCGCGCCGCGAGTTCCCCGATCCGCATGGCGCCCTCCCCGCTGTGTCCCCGCTCACAGGACTTGCCTCTCACATTGATGTCAGGTTTTAGCGTACCTGTCGGGCCCGCCGCTCAGGGGGCTGTGACCGTGTGATCCGTACGAAGGAGTTCCGGCATGACCACGCTGTTCGACCGCCACCGCCTCGGCGGCCTGGAGCTGCCCAACCGTGTCGTGATGGCCCCGATGACCCGGGTACGGGCCGCGGCCGGCGGCCTGGCCACCCCGTCGATGGCCGTCCACTACGCGCAGCGGGCCAGCGCCGGACTGATCGTCAGCGAGGGGGTGCAGCCGAGCCTGGTCGGGCAGTCCAACCCTGGGACGCCGGGGCTGTACACCGACGAGCAGGTGGCCTCCTGGCGGCCCGTCACCGACGCCGTGCACATCAACGGCGGGCGTATCTTCGCCCAGATCATGCACGGTGGCCGGGTCTCGCACCCCGACACCACCGGCCTGCGGCCGGTCGGCCCGTCCGCCGTCGCCGCCGTCGGCGAGGTGTTCACCCCGTCCGGTCCGCAGCCCGCGCCGGTGCCCCGCGCCCTGGAGACCTCCGAGGTGCCCGAGCAGGCCCGTTCGTACGCCGAGGCCGCCCGGCGCGCCGTCGACGCCGGGTTCGACGGCGTCGAGCTGCACGGCGCGAACGGCTACCTCATCTCGCAGTTCCTCTCCTCCAACGCCAACCTGCGCACCGACGCCTACGGCGGCCCGGTCGCCCACCGCATCCGCTTCGCCGTCGAAGCGGTCGCCGCCACGGTGGACGCCGTGGGCGCGGCCCGCACCGGCATCAGGCTGTCACCCGGCGCCTCCTTCTGGGGTGTTACGGAGACCGAGGTACCCGAGTTGTACGCGGCCCTGCTCGCCGAACTCGCCCGCTTCGACCTCGCCTACGTCCATCTGGAGGCCACGGCCGAGGAAGAGCTGCTGGTCGGGCTGCGCCGCGCGTGGCCGGGCAATCTGATCGTCAACCCGACGGTTCCGATGGGCCCAAAGCAGGCCGACCGGGCCGCCGCCGACCACTGGCTCGGGCTCGGCGCCGATCTGATCAGCTTCGGACGCGCCCTCATCGCCAACCCCGACCTGGTGGAACGGCTGCGCACCGGTCTGCCCATCGCCCCGGTCGACGAGGCTTCGTACTACCAGGGCGGCGACGCGGGCTACATCACGTATCCGTCGTACCAGTACACCGCCTGACCGGACGGCGGCCCTGCTCCCGGTCCGCGTCCGGCATCGGGCGCGGACGGGTGGCACGCCACGCCACGAGGGTGCCCGCGGCGCCGTACAGCATGAGTACGGCTCCGTTCCCGGCGTTCCGCCGCCGCTCCAGGGCCTGGTGGTCCCGTTGCTCGTCGTACGTACGTGTCGCCACCGCGGTGGCCCCGTCCAGCACCGAGCACCGGGTGTCACCGGGGCGCATCGGGCCCGGGTGCTCTTCCCCGTCGCGCACATTCTCCCCGGGACACACGACCTCCCCCGAGGCCGTCAGGGAACGCACGACGCTCGCCGTTCCCCACACCGCGGGTGCAAGGAACAACGCCACGAGGGCGACTCTGTACTTCACCGAACCCCCAGGGGACGAGGCAAGTCGTGCGCCGCGTACGGCCACTTATCTCCGCGTACGGCACGGCCATACGGTAATACCCGGCCGTTGCTTGCCCGTTCCGGTCTCCTCGTGGCTATCGCCGGGGCACTATGTGCTGTGCGGCTACGGCTGCCGCCGGTTCGAAACCTCGGCCGGTGCGGGTTCCTGACCGGTTCACCATCTTGACCGGTCCGGACCCCGGCCGGTGCGCGGACGCCAGCAGTTCATTCGCCCCGGGGAGGTACACATTGGTGCACGAGGTTCTGCGGGCCACATCGGACAGCCAGTTGTTTCTGGTCACCGCGGCCCCGTACGTGGTGCTCGACACCGACCTGCGCATTCGGGCGGCCAATCCGGCGTATCTGCGGGCCACCGGACGGACGCGGGACGAGCTGATCGGCGCGTTCATGTTCGACGCCTTTCCGGACAATCCCGAGGACCCCACCGCAACCGGCGTGCGCAACCTCGGTGCTTCTCTGGAAAGGGTGCTGCGGTACGGCGTACCGGACGATATGGGCGTGCAGCGCTACGACATCCCCGACCCCGAGGTCCCCGGCACGTTCCGCCCCAAGACGTGGAGCCCCGTCAACTCCCCGCTGGTCGACGGCGACGGGCGCGTGGTCGGCGCGCTGCACCATGCCGAGGACATCACCGCGGTCCACGAAATCCTCGGCCCGGCGGACGGAGAAGCCGACGTGTGGGATACGGCCCGGCAGCCGACGGCATTACTGCGGCGCGCCATGCTGGCGGCCGCGCGCTACGCCCGCGCGCACGACACATGGCAAGCCTCGCGGCACTCTTCCGGGGAGCGGTCCGCCGCCGACATCGCGCGCCGCGACGCGCTGTGGCACCGCATCGTCCACGCCGCCCGCCGGTCACTCCCCCAGGGCTGCGCCGACGCGGTGTGCGCGGCCGCGGTGCGGGAGCTGCCGACGGTCGACGCCGCCGCGATCACGTTGCACGGCCGCGGCCCCGTACCGCATCACCTCGCCGCCAGTTCCCCTTCGGCACTCCGCGCCGAGGAGTTGCAGTGGGTCGCCGGGGAGGGCCCGTCGCTGACCGCGTACGAAACCGGCGAACCGGTTCTGGTGGCTGATGTGGACCGGTGCGGCTCCCGGTGGCCCTTCTGCGCCGACGCCGTGTCCCGCGCCGGCGTCTCGGCGGTGTTCGCGTACCCGTTGCGCAACTCCGCCACCACGCTCGGCACCCTCACGCTCTACCGCGAAGGGCGAAGCCCCCGGCGCTTGGGGCCGCCGCTCGATGCGGCGGCCTTCGCGGACATCACGACGGCCGTGCTGCTCGCCGACATGGACACCGAGATCATCCAGCAGCTCAGGACCACCGCCGACGCCGACGACATCAACACGGCGATCGGCGTCCTGGCCGCGGCACAGGGCATCAGCACGGACGACGCCGCCGTGTGGCTGCGGACCACCGCGGCTTCGCAGCGGCTCTCCCGGGCCGACATCGCCCGTACGGTCCTCGCTCGTTACGGGGTCTGACGCCGGGCGGCGCGCTATCGGCGAAGGCTGCCGCACGGCGACGGTGGCCCGGACTCCGATCGGCCCGTCGTCGGTCTCGGTGGCGCAGCCGCCCAGGGCCGGACGGTCGGCGAGGCAGGGCGGGATATACGTTCTCACCATGTCCATGCTGTCCTTTCCCCTCACTCCCCGGTTCCTCGACCAGTTGCTGGAACTGGCCGACGTTCCGTGGTGCCGCGATGCCTTCGACGAGGAGTTCCGGCGCCGGGGCTGGGCCCGCCCCGCCGTCGGGGGCGAAACCGCCGTGGGATGGCTGGATCATTGGCCGCTCGGCGAACCGGGCCATTCCTGGCACGTCGTCCTGGGGGAATACCCGGGCTGCTCGAATTCCGACGACCCGGGCGTCGCCTGCGACGAACCGGAGTGCCACGAGGACTCCTTCCTCGCTTTTCCCCTGGCCTACGCGGCAATCGATTGCGTCGAGGCCGGGACCGGTCTGCCCGTGGACCCACGGCACCTGTGGGGCGATCCGCTTCCGGCCTGGGCCACGCACAAGGCAGACGCCACCCGGGACGATTTCCTCGCCTGCTACACCGACGCCGAACGCCTGCTCCGCACCCGCCTGGGCGCACCGCTGCCCGCGGCGCCGCCCGTGCCGTCGGACGAGCCCGAGCGGCAGATGTCGTGGAAGCACGGCAATCGCCTGGTGAGTCTGTTCCTCGACGGGAATGAGGCGAACTACGGCCAGGACGACTGGATCGGCATCGACATCCGCCCCTTTCACTGAGACCGCGCCGAGGCCCCTTTCCGGCCGGCCGCGGGAAAGCGGATACACTTTCCTCTTTTGGCCGGAATTACAGGTGCACAGGGAGACGCGTGAGCGCGGAACAGCAGGCCGGTACACGGGTGGAGATGTCGTACCGGGCCACCGTCGAGGATATGCGCGAGGCGTTGCGGGCCCGTATGCGGGCGACGTCGGCCGGACGCCGGACGAGGTGGCTGATGGCCGTGATCGCCGTGCTGCTGCTCGCCTACGCGGTGCTGTCCTCGCTGCTGGACGGCACCGTCGACGTGCCGCTCATGATCACCCCGGCGGTCGTGCTCCTGGTGATGCTGTTCGTGCCGCGCATGCAGGCCCGCCAGTTCCACCGGCTGCTCGATGCCGGAGGCCCGTGCCGCACGACGGTGGACGAGAACGGCATCGCCGTCGCCAACCAGCAGCAGTCCAGCGTCCTCACCTGGCAGGCACTGGCCCAGTACACCGAGACGCCGCGCGTGTTCGTGCTGCTCGGCGGCGACAGGAACGTCACCAGCCTGACGGTCCTGCCCAAGCGCGGGGCGCCGGGTGCCGGTGACGTCGACCGGTTGCGCGCGCTGTTCGACCGGCATCTGACGCGCGTCTGAGCCGGGGTGATCATGGGATCTCGCAGCGCTCCTGGAACGGTGCGCGGCGACGCCGGGCAGTTGTCTGTGGTTCATGGGCGATTAGGGGCCGCGGGCGACGGTGAGGGGCGAACGGTGAGCCCGCCGGGCCCGGTACGCGAACGCCTCACGCAACCGTCCGCCACCCGCCCCGGGGCACCGCCGCCCCCGTAATGCACGCCGTGGCGATTCGGTTTCGTGACGAGCCTCACGAAGTTTTCCCGTGCTGCGTGTCGACCGAGCGCGGCCTGCGGGGCGTATGGCTGGTGAAGCGAGAGATCCAGGAGTGGCTGTTGACCGTCGAGGAGTTCGAGAGGTTCTACGCCCAGACGGTCGCGCGGCTCACGGGGCAGTTGTACGTGATGCTCGGCGACCTGCACGAGGCGCAGGACGTGGTGCAGGAGGCGTTCGTCAAAGGCTGGAACCGGCGTCGGCAGCTCGACCGGCACGGGCAGCCCGAGGCGTGGATCCGCACGGTCGCCTGGCGGCTGGCGGTCAGCCGGTGGCGGCACCTGCGCCGCAGTGCCGACGCGTGGCGGCGCAGCGGTGCGCCGTCCCTCGTCGACGGGCCGGAGCCGGCGCAGGTCGCGCTGGTCGAGGCGCTGCGGGAACTGCCTGCCCAGCAGCGCCGCACGCTGACCCTGCACTACCTCTGCGACTTGACCGTCGAACAGATCACGGGCGAGACGGGGCTCTCGGCGAGCACCGTCAAGACCCATCTGAGCCGCGGCCGCAAGGCGCTCGCCGACCGTCTGCACGACCCGCGTATCGAGGAGGCGCCCGGTGCCTGAGCCCCAGGACCCGCTGCGGTCCCTTTTCCAGCAAGCGGCCGACGCCGGGCAGGACCGCGCCGTGGCCGCGCCCGTCGCCGAGATCGCCGCGCGCGGCCGCAGGGCGCGCCGGCGGCGCGTCGCCGCGCTGGTGACGGTGGCGTGCCTGGCCTGCGCCGGCGGCGGTGCCACCGCTGCCGCGCTGCTCTCCCGGCCACCGGCCCCGGTGGGACCGGCCGGGCCGCCGCCCGGCCGGCCGGCCCCTGACCGGCTGCCGGCCCCCGAGGCCACCGCCTCCGCCTCGTCGCCCCCTCCCACCCCGACGGCCACGATCAGCGACTCCCCCACGGACAGCGCCGCCACCACGGACGACGCCTCCCGAGGAACGGCCACCGAACCGCCGCCCTGAGCCGCCCGCCTTCCGTGACCCGGCGGACCGCCACCGGGCGCCCCGGCCTGCCTGCCCCCACCCAAGGAACCCGATGCCCCCTATATCCACCGATGTACGCGACCAACCCCAGCCACCGGCGGCGCCCCGGCGCTCCCCGGGGCCTGCCACCCGGGCCGGCCGTGTGCGCTGGGGCCTGCGGGTCCGCGCGAGCCGGCGCCTGCACCCCGGGGACCGGGACATCCTGTGGCTGTACCTGTCGACACGTATCGGGATCTGGGTGACGGCCTACTGCGCCCGGTGGCTGTTCCCCTCCGACCCCGCCGCCCAGGACCCCGGCGCGCTCCTCGCGCCGTTCCAGCACTGGGACTGGGACCACTTCCAGCACATCGCCGATCAGGGCTACTTCCCCGGACAGGCCGGTCCGTGGGAGTCCGACTGGGACAACCGGGAGGCTTTCTTCCCCGGCTTTCCCCTGGTGCTGCGCGCGGTGCACCTCCTGGTGCCGGACTGGGGACTGGCCGGGCTGACGATCTCGTTCGTCTCCGGCGCCGTCGCCGTACTGGCCCTGGCCCGCATCACCCGCCACCACCTGCCCGACGCCGAGGCGGGACGGCGCGCCGTCCTGTTCTTCCTCGTCTCCCCGTGCGCCGTCTTCCTGGCCGTCGGCTACACCGAGGCCCTCTTCCTGGCCCTGGCCCTGCCCGCCTGGCTCGCGGCCCAGCGCCACCACTGGCCCCTGGCCATGGCACTGACCGCCGCGGCCACCGCCGTACGCGTCAGCGGCCTCTTCCTCGCCGCGGCCCTCGCCGCCCACTTCCTCCTCACCGTGCGCAGCACCCGCAACCTGCGCCCACTCCCCTGGCTGGCCCTGCCGGCGCTGCCCCTCGCCCTCTTCAGCTGGTACCTCCACGCCCACACCGGCGACTGGATGGCCTGGAAGCATGCCCAGGAACGCGGCTGGTTCCGTTCCTTCCACACTCCCTGGGAAGCCTGGAGCAACACCTGGACCAACGCCTTCGACCACGCCCAGAGCACCGGCTACGCCTTCATGTTCCAGGCCGAGCTCGTGACGATGGCCGTCGGAGTGGCCCTGCTCGCCGTCCTCGCGCGCAAGCGCCGCTGGCCCGAGGCCGTCTACGTCGCCCTGAGCCTGTGTGCCCTGGGAACCTCGTTCTGGTACGTGTCCATCCCCCGCGCCGCCCTCCTGTGGTGGCCGCTGTGGATCGCCCTGGCCGCCTGGAGCCTGCGCAGCCCCCGCCTCAAGACCATGTACCTCTGCACGGTCGCACCTGTGAGCACGGTGTTCGCCCTGACGTTCTTTACGGGGCGCTGGACCGGATGACCGGGGTTACGGGGGCGCCGGACC
Organism: Streptomyces sp. NRRL F-5755; assembly: GCF_001279365.1. Lineage (NCBI taxonomy): Bacteria > Bacillati > Actinomycetota > Actinomycetes > Kitasatosporales > Streptomycetaceae > Streptomyces > Streptomyces sp. NRRL F-5755. Next base: position 19,654 of record NZ_LGCW01000015.1, read on the forward strand.
GGGTGATCGGGGCGAGCGGGTGACCGGCCGCCTCGTACCCGTCGACGTCACCGGCGGGCGTTGAGCCGCGCCGCCTGGCGCGTCAGATAGTCGCGCTCGGCGAGGTGGGGTGCCTTGTGGGCCGCCTCCGCGTACAGCCGGGCCGCCGTCGTCAGGTCGCCGTCGCGCTCGTGGAGGTACGCCGCCACCGCGGCATGGCGGGGCAAGGACTCGTCCAGTTCGGCGAGCGCCGCCAGCCCGGCGCGCGGCCCGTCGGCCTCGCCGACCGCGACCGCGCGGTTGAGCCGGACGACGGGGCTGCCGGTCAGGCCCGCCAGCTCGTCGTACCACTCGACGATCTGCACCCAGTCGGTCTCCTCGGCGCGCGGGGCGTCCGCGTGGAGGGCCGCGATGGCGGCCTGGGCCTGGAATTCGCCCAGCCGGTCGCGGGCGAGGGCCGCCTGCAAGATCGCGACGCCTTCGGTGATCGCCCCGGTGTCCCACCGCGCACGGTCCTGCTCGGCGAGCGGCACCAGGCTGCCGTCGGGCGCGGTACGGGCGGCACGGCGGGCGTGGTGGAGCAGCATGAGGGCGAGCAGCCCCGCCACCTCGGGGTGGTCGATCACGGCCGCGAGCTGCCGGGTGAGCCGGATGGCCTCGGCGGCGAGGTCGATGTCGCCGGAGTAGCCCTCGTTGAAGACCAGGTAGAGCACGCGCAGCACGGTGGCCACATCACCGGGCCGGTCGAGGCGGACTCCGGAGACGGTGCGCTTGGCCCGGCTGATGCGTTGCGCCATCGTCGCCTCGGGCACCAGGTACGCCTGCGCGATCTGCCGGGTGGTCAGGCCGCCGACGGCCCGCAGCGTGAGCGCGACCGCGGACGACGGCGTCAGCGACGGGTGGGCGCACAGGAAATAGAGCCGGAGGGTGTCGTCCGCGGCGGGCGCGGGGCCCGGCTCCGGCTCCTGGTCGACGAGGTCCTCGCGCCGGCGGCGGGCGGTGTCCGCCCGCCGCGCGTCGAGGAACTTGCGCCAGGCCACCGTGACCAGCCAGCCCTTCGCGTCCCGCGGCGGGTCGACGGGCCAGCTCCGGACCGCCTCGACCAGGGCGTCCTGCACCGCGTCCTCGGCCGCCGCGAAGTCGGCTCCGCGGCGGACGAGGACGGCGAGCACACCCGGCGTCAGGCTCCGGAGCAGCGCCCCGTTCACCGGTGAGGTCACGGAGCGGTCACTCCGTGATGGTGGGCTGCGCGCTCAGGAACGGGCGCAGCTCCAGCCACTCGTGGATGGGCTTGCCGCCCGCCCCGGGGGCGGCCGACAGCTCCCCGGCCAGTTCCACGGCGCGCTCGTAACTGTCGACGTCGATCACCATCCACCCGGCGATCAGGTCCTTGGTCTCGGCGAACGGGCCGTCGGTGACCGGCGGGCGCCCCTCGCCGTCGTACCGGACCCACGTCCCTTCGGGCGCGAGCGCCTGGCCGTCGACGAATTCGCCGGTCTTCTCCAGACGGGCCGCGAAGTCGTTCATGTACGTCATGTGCGCCGAGATCTCCTCCGGCGTCCACTGGTCCATGCATACGTCGTTGACCGGGGCCGGAGCGCCGCGGTAGTGCTTCAGCAGCAGGTACTTGGCCATGGTGGTTCTCCTCGGTGCCGGTGCGACCCATTGTGGTCGCCTGCACCCCTGGGACGGAGCCGGTCACGGGTTCTCGACATCCCCGTACAAGATTTTTTCGAGCGGCCCGTGCGCGTCCTCCGTACCCGCGCGGTACCGGCGCCGCCTCAGGCCGCCGGGCGGCGGCCCCAGGCGGAGATCAGCGGCCCGGTGGCCAGGTCGAGGCCGCCCGCGGCGATGTTGGCCAGATGGCGGTCGATCTCGTCGTCGGTGGCCAGCCCGGCGGCCACGAGCTTGTCGCGGACCTGGCGGACGGTGGCCTCCTCCAGTACGGCACACGCCGGTGAGGCGACCGGGAAGTACGCGTCGGCCTCGACGTCGGTCAGCCCGGCCTCGCGCAGCAGTCGCGGCAGCTTGCGCCCGTACGCGAGGTCCGCGCCGCGCTGCCGCATCAGCTCGCGGAAGCCCCGTCGCAGCCTGTTGGCCAGCTCCTGCTCGGGCCCGTACTCGTCGGGGCAGACCAGCGGCTGCAACGCCGGATCGGCGTCCTCCAGCACGAGCCACCCGCCGGGGCGGAGCGCCTCGGCCATGGACCGCAGGGCCTTGTTCCGGTCGGCGACGTGCACCAGTACGAGCCGGGCGTGGATGAGGTCGAACGGCCCGCCGGCCGGGGGCGCCTCGGACGCCACGTCGTGGCGCAGCACCGCGAAGCCTCCATCGGAGGCACCGTCCACCCAGGACGTGTCGATGTCGGTGGCCACCACGCGCCCGGTCGGCCCGACCCGCCCGGCCAGCCAGGCCGGCACGCTCGGCCCACCCGCGCCGACCTCCCAGCACCGCCACCCCGCACCGACCCCGACGCCCTCGAAGTGCCGGAACGTCCACGGGTCGAAGAGCGCCGACAGAGCGGTGAACCGCTCCCCCGCCTCGGACTGTTGGTTGTCCAGGAGGTATTCGTTGCCGGCGGGTTGCGGTGTGTCGTCTGTCATGGGCCGATCATCTCAGGCGGGGTTGCTCGGTCGGTACCGTACGGATCAATCGCCACCGTCCGCGGTGAGCATGCCGATCGCCGGCCGGTGGGCCGGGTCGTCCGGCGGGCGGGCGGCGCAGGCGCGGGCCCACAGGGGCCAGTCGCACCGGCCGGGCGGTATCGCGCCCAGTTCGCGGCACTCCCGGATCATCGCCGGTGTCGCGACGCCCAGTTGCCCGCCCAGGCGCAGAAACCGCACGAGCGGATCAAGGAAGCCGAGGCAACCACATACCGCGCCGACGCACGACGGCAACAACACCCAATCGAAAACCGTTTCGATGCCGAACCGACCGCGCTGCTAACATCCCCTCAGCGCGAGACACGCGTCTTCACGGGATGAGGAGGTTGATGAATATGGCCGCCGTCGGCCCTCATCGGCATGCCCTCGTCCGACCCGTGCGCTAGCGACGCGGGCCGGTCGTTCCACCACGACGACTGAGAGTGACACGTGTCCGCTTCCACCTCTTCCGCCCACGCGCAGCTGGTCACCGACCGCCTCGTCCTTCGGCCCTGGGGCCTCGACGAGGTTGCCGCGGTCATCGACAACCGAAGGTCGGCGGACTGGGCCGACGACTTCCCCGCCGAAGGCGACCGCGTCATCGCCCACCTCTTCGAGCAGCACCCCGGGTGGCTCGACGACCACAGCCAGCGCCTGATCATCGAGCGCGACAGTGATCTGCTGGTGGGCTCCATCGGACTGTTCGGGCCGCCCGGCGACGGGCAGGTCGAGATCGGTTACGGTCTCGTGGCATCCCGCCGCGGCCGGGGTTACGCCACCGAGGCCGCCCGTGCCCTGACGGACTTCGCCCTCGCCTTGCCCGGCGTGCACACCGTGGTCGCGGGCGCCGAGCTGACGAACCCGGCCTCGCTGCGCGTACTGGAGAAGGCCGGTTTCCGCCGCTACGCCACCGAGGAAGCGGAGAACATCGCCCGCTTCATGATCACGCGCTCGGACCGCCACGGGCGGTGACGCCACGGGGCCGGCGGCCTGCCGTCGGCCCCTCCGCGGTCCGCCTCACTGATCGTCAGGCTGCCGGAAGCACCGCGGTGGCCGCTCGCGGCTGCCGGGCGGCGGCCAGGGCGTGCACCAGCGCGGCGAGCGCCAGGCAGGCGGCGAGCCCCGCCGCGGCCGAGGCGGGAAGCGGCGGCAGGAAAATGTGGTGGAGAGTTTGCGAAAGGGCCGAGGGGGCGAAAGGAACTCCCGCCAGTACGTGCTGGGCCATTGCCGCCACGGAGATCAGGAATCCGGCCGCCAAAGGGACGACGGTGTTCTTGACGAACAGCAGGACGGCCATCAGGACGCAGAGCGCCGGAAGGCCGATGGCCGCGATATTCACCGGGATCGACGCGCCGCGGTGCAGCCCCGTGGGAATATGCGCCCCGCCGCACAGCAAAAGGCCCAGGCCCGCCAGTCTGGGAAGCCATCGCGCGGCGGCAAAGGAATGACCGGACTCCGCTCTCTCGTACGCCCCCTCGGCACCGTTTTCAGCCGGCGCCACACCGCCTTCGAAGCTTTCTGCGCTTTCGAACGCGTTGTCCTTCGTACGCTCCGCCACGAGCGAGGTGATGAGTTCGGCCAGCTCTTCCACGGAACGCCGGCCCGCCGCCGTACGTGTCGTCTGCGAGCCGGCACGAGCGGCGTGCGGTGGCTGGTGCAGCAGGGTGACGAGGTGGCTGACCTCGGCGACCGGCCGCTGCTCCGCGGCCCTGCGGAGAATGGTGTCGGCGCCGTCGGGGGACCGTGGCGGTTGCGACAGCAGGTGTACCAGCTGCGCCACCTCGTGTACGGGCAGTTCCGTCGCGGCCGTACACAGCGCCTCGTCCGCGGCGCATTTACCGTGCGGAGATCTCTCCAGCAAATCGACGAGGCGCGCGACTGCGTCCAGCGGCTGGCAGGCCACGGCCGTACGAACCAATTCGTTGACGGGGTCCGCGTAGTCTTCGGGTGCGTTTTTGTTCGCCTTGACTTCTGGCCTCATGGGCTTCCTCTCCCGTACCGAGAAGCTGGTTCCTGTGCACGCGTTCGGCATTGGTGCGCCGGGACAAGATCCAGTCCTACTTCATGACCGGGAGGTCTGCGACTTTTACGGCCGCCGGGAGAGCGGGAATTCACTCCCGTCCGCGAGGGCGGCCGGCAGCAGCCCCAGTGGCGGTGAGCCGAGAGAAAGGACGGCGCTGTGGAATCGCCGGGCGGAGTAGGCGCCGCCCCAGCGCCGCCGGGCTTCGTCCCGCAGATCGCGCAGGGCGAGCTTGCCCCAGGTGTAGCGGCCGTAGGTGGGGTCGAAGGTGGCCCGCTCGGCCTCCGAGCGGGCGGCGCGGCCCGAGAGGTAGGTGTCCGCCTCGAAGCGGCGGGCGGCCTCCGGCACGTCCATGGCCCCGGTGTGCACTCCGATCGCGCAGGCCAGCCGTACCACCCTGATCAGCGCTTCCGAGCAGACGCCGATGGTGAAGCGGGGGTCGTCCGCCCGGAAGCCCTCCTCCACCATCAGCTCCTCCCCGTAGTGCGCCCAGCCCTCCATGAAGGTGAGGGACTGGAGGATGCGCCGGACGGGACCGGCGGCCCTGCGCAGGCATCGGGCGTGCGCGAAGTGCCCGGGCACCACCTCGTGCGCCGTGACGGCGGGCAGCATCGTGGGGCTGAAGACGGTCAGCCACTCCGCGGCGTCCTCCGTACGCCAGCCCGGCTCCGGCAAGGTGAGGTGGTACCAGGACGGAGCGTCGGGTTCCCCGGGCGCGGCGAAGGCCATCATGGCCCAGGTGTCCTGGCGGGACGGTGGCGTGGGGCCGACCCGCACCTCGCCGTCGAGGTACGGCAGGAGGGCCCGGCCGCGGGTGAAGGCCATCAGCTCCGTGGTGACGGCCCGCGCCCGGTCCAGTACGGCGCCGGCCGGCGAGGGCTCCCGTACGAGATCCCGTACGAGATCGTGCGGGCGGCGGCCGGGAGCCAGCCGGCGGCATGCCTCGCGCAGCAGGAGGCGCAGCCGTCGCGTCTCCTGGTCGGCCCGTTCGGCCAGGCGGGGCAGGCTGACGTCGAGCCCTTCGGGGGCGCCCATGAGCAGGGCGAGATCGCGCTCGCCGAGCGCGGAGCGCGGGTCGCCGTGCGCGGCCGCGTGCCCGAGGCACGTCACCAGCCGTGCGTGTGCGCTGCGGGCGCGTACGGCGATGTCGGTGTCGGCCAGTTCGGGCGGGATGACCGCGGTGAGGCTGTCGGCCGCGGCCAGCATGGCACGGGCCGTGGGGGCGTCGACCTGGTCCAGCGAGCGGACGGAGGCGTCGATCGCGTCGGGCCAGGACGCGAGGTGGGCGCGCTTGGCGCGGTCCCGGTCGGCGGCCGGCGCGTACTCCCGGTCGTATACGCACAGGTCGAGGTTGAGCAGGTGGGGCAGCGGGTTGCGGCGGTGCATTTCGAGGTCGCCGTAGACCGTGCGGAGGGCCTTTTCGAAGATGTGGAGATGTGCGGCGTCGTGGGAATCGGGTGAGTCGGCGAAAGGCGGCGACTGGTGTGTGCCGATCGCGCGGCCGCCGAGTGCGGCCAATCCGGCACGGATGCCGTCCGGGGAGAGGTCCTGCACATGGCCGTCGTATGCGTGCAGGCCGGCTTGTTCGCGTACCTGCTCGACCATCAGGTCGCAGACCGCGCGTAACCGAGCGTCCATGGGCCCGTATTCCTTCCGGTTCCGTCCCTGGTTCCTGCGGACGGGCGATCAGTTCGGCTGGAGGATCAATGGACGGGCGTACGGAAGAGCAGTTCGCGCTCCTCGCGTGCCACGTCCGACAGAATCTCGACCATGGGCTCCACGGCGGGCGAGTGAGCCCTCTCGGGGAACGCGGCGTACACCCGACGGGGCGGGAAATGGCCCGCCAGGGAATGTACAGCGAACCTTTCACGACTGCGGGCCGCGAGCAGACCCGGAACGAGCGTGACGCCGGCCGACATCTCCACCAGCCGGCCGACCGCGTTCCAGTCCCCGACCCGGAAACGGATATGCGGCTCGAATCCCAACGCGGCCTCGAATTCCGGCTGCGGGCCGAGACAATCCGGATGGGCGCCCTCGATCCACGGTTCCTCGGCCAGGCCGCGCAAGCCGCGCGGGGACAACTCGCCGTGACCGGCCGGGCTGCCGCGGCCGGCGGCCACGAACAACTCCTCCTCGAACAGCGGCAGAATATCCAGCCCACCGACCTGGCCGGACGGCTCGGCCCCCGCCCGCTCCCCCATCAGGTCCCAGTCGGTGACCAGCGCCATGTCGATCAGCCCGGACCGCAGGTCCGCGACGTGGTGGCGGGTGGTCGAGCCGGCCAGCGAAAGTCCCACCCGCGGATAGCGTTCGGCGAAACGGGCCAACGCCCGTGGCAGCAGATACGCGTTGACGCCGGCGAAGCCGCCTATACGCAGCCGCCCGCCGCGCAATCCGTTCAGAGACCGCAACTCCTGTTTTACGGAGACGATCTGCGAAAGAATACCGCGTGCCCGGTCGGCCAACAGCAGCCCCGCATCGGTCAGCCGGACACCACGGCCCAGCCGCAGTACGAGTTGCGCACCCACCTCCTGTTCCAGCGCCTCGATCTGCCGCGAGACGGCCGGCTGGCTGAAGGACAGCGCGCGGGCCGCGGCCGACATCGAACCCCGGTCGGCGATCTCGACGAGCACCCGTAAACGGTGTAGGTCACGCATGCTCGGAAGATAGAGCAGCCATGCGAAACCCGCAATTGTGCTCTTGCGCCGGATCCGGAAATCTGGTGGAGCGGTTGCCCCTCCGGGCAGCCGGCCGGCATAGAGGAACAGGACATTCCATGAGTGCCACACCCCACCCCGAAACACCTGAGCGGGGCGCCGATTTGGCGGCCCCTTGCAGGCAGTACTCCTGGACCCCGGAAGTCCACGACCTGTACGGCGACCCGGAGTCCATCCTGAACAAAATGGACTCGCACAACATGGAGCTCACCGAGCGCCGCATTTTCGTCCTCCTCACCGAAAGCGAGAACCTGGCCCAGGTCCGTTTCTTCGAGCAGGTGAAGGGCAAGGAATACGCGGTTTCCGCCTGGACCGGCGAGTCCCTCGACGGCGCCGGCGCAGCGATCGGCGAGACCATCCTGAAGAACAAGGGCATCAACTGCGTCGGCGAGCAGGTCCGCGGCCTGCTGGCCGGGTTCCCGATGGCCGCGCCCGCCACGGTGCCGGCGCCGGCCAACGCCCGGGCGGCGTTCGCCCACACCGTCCGCGCCCACGGTGAAGGCACCTTCACGCGCGCCACGTTCGCCCTTCTGTGCTGACCCCCGCGGCACAGCGCCGATCCGGCCGTCCCGACCAGTGCGAGGGCGGCCGGGTCTTCGCCCGGCTGTGGGCCGCGACGGCGTCGGCGAACCTGGGCGACGGGCTGGTCATGGCCCTGATCCCGTTGCTCGCCGTCCACTTGACGGCCTCCTCGGGCCTGGTCGCGGGCGCGAAGCTGGCGCACACGCTGCCCTGGGCGGTGGCGCCGCTCCTGGTCGGTCTGCTCGTCGACAGCACGGACCGCCGCCGTCTGGTCATCTTCTTCCACCTCTTCCGCGCGGCGGCGCTGTCCGCCCTCCTGGCCACCCTCCTTCTCGACGCCGGCGCCTTCTTCGCCCTCTGCCTCCTCTACCTGGTCGCCCTCTGCCTCGCGGTCGGCGAGTCCGTCGCCGACATCGCCACGACCGCCCTCGTCCCCTCGGTGGTGCCGCGCCACCGGCTGGAGTGGGCCAACTCCTGGATACGGGGCACCGAGTCCGTACTGAACGAGTTCGTGGGGCTGCCGCTGGGCGGACTGCTGATCGCCATCGGCCCGGCGTGGGCGGTGGGCGGCGCGGGCGGGCTGTATCTCATCGCGGCCGCTGCCATGGTGGTGCTGCACGGGACGTCGCGGCGGGTGGTCCAGGACAGCAGTCGGCACGGCGCCAAGGGGCGCGACCGGCGCCGGCTCACCGCAGGCGTGCGCCTCCTGTGGCGCAACCGGCCGTTGCGCACGCTGACCCTCATGAGCACCGTGATGGCGGGCTGCTGGAGCGCCTGGCTCGCCGTACTGGTCGTGTACGCCGTCCAGGGACCGGTCGGCCTGTCCCCGGCCGGGTACGGTCTGCTGCTGACGGCCCTGGGCGCGGGCGCGGTGATCGGTGCCGCGCTGGCCCCACGCCTCGCCCGCGCGCTGGGCGTCCGCCCGATACTGGCCGCGGACGTGGTGGCGTGCGTCGTCATGCTCGGCACCCCGGCCGTGAGCGCCGACGTCGCGGCGATCGCCTGCGCCACGTTCCTCGGCGGGCTGGGCAGCGGCCTGTGGAACGTGGTGGTCATCTCGCTACGGCAACGCCTGGTACCTGACGGCCAGTTGGGCCGGATCAGCGGCGCCATCAGGTGCCTCGGCTGGGGCGGCATGCCGCTGGGCGCCGCGCTGGCCGCCGCACTCACCGAACTGGCCGGCCCGCGCCCGGTCTTCGCCGCGGCCGCCCTGCTCACCGCGCTCACGCTGATTCCCCTGCTCCGCGTCCTGCCGCCGGGCGGGGCGGGCGACGAGCGGCCATGAGGGGTACTCGTACGGCCGTACCCGCCGGGGATCAGCGGAGCTCTGTTGCCGACGGCCACGCCCTGGGTAACGGCACGCACAACGCCTCTGCCGGGACAGCGGTGTGGTCCGCGGCAGCGCGCAGGCGTCCGTCGCGCAGAACGACCGCGAAGGGCCTCAGCGCCGTTCAGCACCCTTTCGCCGCTTCTTCGGCCGCGGCTTTCCCGGCCATGTCGTCCAGCGCAACGCTTCGGCCTCTTCCGCGGGCAGCAGGCCGGCGCCTATGAGGGCGGCCCGGCCGGCCTCCCGGCCGGCGATCGTGTAGCCGTATTCCGACGAGTCCACTTCGTGAAAGGTGCCGTCGGTCAGCAGTACGGCAGCCGCGACACCGTTCAGCCCGTCCAGCAATCCCGCACGCACCGACGGCACGAACTCCGCAGGCAGCCGGTCTTCTGGTACGGCGCTCAGCAACTCCAGTCCCCCGCCCGCCCCTGGCGGCTCGAACTGGGCCACGAAGTGCGCGTACGGCCCGCAGGCACCGATATTCATCAGTACGCGGACGCGCACATCCGGGACGGGAACGGGAAGAGCGGTCACATCCTTCACCGTAGATTCCCGGCGAAAGATCGGCCAGCGGATTTGCCGGCCGGCCCGCTGCTAAAAGTCGGCCAGCCGCTGGAACAGCGCCCCCGGCGTCACATATCCCGGCCAGCGGCCGTCGGAGAAGAGAGGGATTCCGGCGTCGTGGTAGCTCTGGTCGACGAGTTGGGAGCAGATCATGTGGCCGGTCGCGGCCACGTAGCGGCGCAGGCCCGGGAACGGGATGCGGAGGCGGTGGACGGCGATGGCCAGGTAGTCGAGGAAGCTGTACGGGACGCCCTCGTAGCGGCGGCCTGCGGCGCATATCGCGTCGCGTTGCCGGTCGGTGAGCCCTTCGGGGCACACGTACAGGATGTTCGCGCCGTCGTAGACCGACAGCGGGCGGATCGTCGCGCCGCCGGGTTCGGCTTCGACGATCATGCCGTCGGGGAGTACGAGGAAGGCGTGCTGGTAATCGGCGAAGCCGTTTCCGTTCAGCCATTGGCCGATACGGATCAAGCGGCCGATATTGCCGCTGATTTGGGTGAGACCTATGTCTCCGGGCATGGGCAGGGCATGCTGCATATGCGGCTCCGGGCACACACGAGGGGGTTTTCTGTGTGATACCCAACGGGGAGCCGTTGAAAGAGCCCGCGGAGGAAAGGTTCGGGCGCATCGGGGAGGCGGCGAACCGGGTTCAGCCGAGTTCGTAGTGCCAGCAGCCGTCGGCCGGGTCGTACCGCATGTGCACGCGGGCGGCGGCGCGCAGCCGGTCCCGGTCCTGCCGGGTCACGGTCACCGTGCCGCCCGCCCGGTCGACCACGTACTTGAGCGCGGATTCGAGTTCGTCGCGTCTGCGGGCGAGTTGCGCGTACTCGTACTGGAGTTGTTGCAGCCGTGCTTGCAGCACGAGGAGCTGCCGCTCGGGAGTGGAGTCGTCGTTGGCCATGATGCCGGCGTCCTCGGCCGCGGACCGACGGGCGAGGCGGGAGAGGCGCCCCGCCCGGTCCGTTCGCGTGCCGGCAGGCACACCCGGTGGGTGCCGGATGTGCCCACCATCAAGGCGCTGGGGCGATCAGTCCTGCTCCAGATCCCCGAAACGGGCGGCCGAGTTCCAGTTGCCGCTGCCCCAGTTGTGCGAGGCGTGACTCGGCGCATTGGTGTACTTGCTGATGTTCACTTCGTCGTCATCGTGGCCGTGGGCCTGAGCCGCGACGGCACCGGCGGCGGACAGACCCACCACCGCGAGGCCGACGAAGAGCGGACGCATAACAGAACGCATACCAACATCCTCCTTTGAGGCGTGCTGAGAGTGACTGACAGCGTCGATTCAACCCTCGGCAGCCGATCATATGAAAGGAGAAACGCTACTTTTCTCCCGATATACCCGGTTGGCGGACAGGGAGGGGCGGGGGCCGTACGAGAGGGG
>NZ_LGCW01000016.1:0-29875 GCF_001279365.1 Streptomyces sp. NRRL F-5755
CAAGACGCTGCTGGCGACCAACGAGCGCAGCGAGCAGCTGGTCGAGGGCCTGCTGCTGCTCGCCCGCAGCGAGAACAAGATCGTGGACAAGAAGCCGGTGGATCTGGCCGAGGTCGCCTCGCAGGCTCTCGACCAGGCCCGCGCCGAGGCCCAGGCCAAGGGCGTGGAGATCCGCGGCGTACGGCAGCAGGCGTTCGTCCAGGGCAATGGCGTCCTCCTGGAGCGCATCGCGCTCAACCTTGTACAGAACGCGGTCCGCTACAACAGGCCCGATGACGGCTGGATAGAGCTCACCACCGAGCCGCAGCAGGACTATGCGGTACTGGTCGTCACCAACACCGGCCCGGCGGTCCCGGCGTACGAGGTGGAGAACCTCTTCGAGCCCTTCCGTCGCCTCCGTACGGAGCGCACCGGCAGCGACAAGGGCGTCGGCCTCGGCCTGACCATCGTGCGCGCGGCAGTACGGGCCCACGACGGCACCACCACCGCCCATCCCCGCGAGGGCGGCGGCCTGGTCATACGGGTCGTGCTGCCACGCGACAAGACCGCGAACGAGCAAGCAGCCCAGGACAAAACCAGCATCACCGCACACACCGACACTCCGCCGGGTGCCCCGGCCCCTAGCTGAAGCCGTCCACACTTACGGCAATATCGCCCCAGGGAAAACTGGGGGCGCCTCGGCAGTCGAATTCCCCCGGGCCCATCCGGCTGTCTCCCTCACGGGTACGGCCAACCCTTGCCGTGTGCCGGCGCGATGATCGCCGCGAACCCCGCCATAAACAGTTAACCGCAGTTCTGTTGATTTCCTCCTCGACCACCAGTCTTGTCATGCACGGGACCCGCCGCCCAGAGTTCTCCTGCGAATGCGGACCGGTTTCCCCGCAACCGGTCCGCATTCATGCGCCAGTAGTCGTTGCGTGCGGTGAGCGAAGTCGAGTCCATCCTGAATACGGCGCCGGGCGCGTTGCAAAGCCTTCGCGCGCTACACGGTCAGCACGTCGTACAGGCCACGCGTGACGGCGTACGGCACCTGACCGCGCACCACCAGCTGGACGACTCCGACACCCCATCCGTGCAGGTGACCGTCCACTGCCGGCGCCTGAACGCCCTGCGATTCCACCACGAACTGGGCTCCGCGGTCTTCGACATCGGCTTCGGGAGAGCCCTCACCCGAGGCGACACGGCGATCATCAACTACACGCTCGACGTCGGCCCCCGCTGGAAGCCATCGGAACATCATGAGCGTGCTCTGCCGTTGAGCGTGCAGCAATATCTGCTGCACGTCCACTTCCATCCACGGCGCATTCCGGCAGCCGCGTACGGCTACTACCGGCAGAACACCGAAGCCGCCCGCATCGACATACGGCCTCTCAGCCCGGACGTTTCGCACAGTGTCCACATCCTGCCTGCATCCTGCCTGCGCGATGCGGGCCGGGCGTTCACGGAATTCTCTGGAAGGGCCGACGAGGGGCGGATGCGGAGCAGTCGGGGAAGCGCGTTCCGCGCTCCTCGTAACCGATCTGCTCCCCGTCCTCAGTCGGCCAAGGCGCGGCGCAGCACCGCCCCGATTTCGGCGATCTGCCGTTGTGAGACCTCGGCGGACAAAATGGCCTGTGAGCCGTGGAAGGTCCCGGACCATTGGTGCAGCTCGACCGGGACCCTGGCCTGGAGCAGACGCAGCCCGTAGGTGATGTCCTCGTCGCGGTTGGGGCACAGCTCCGCGGTGGCGATGTAGGCGGGCGGCAGGCCGGACAGGTCGGTGGCCCGGGCGGGGGCGGCGTACGGTGTGGCCGGCGCGGAGCCCAGGTAGTGCCGCCACATGGCCGTGACCTTGCTGCGGTTCATCCAGGGCGTGTCGGTGAAGTTGCGCTGCGACCAGGTCTCCTGCCGGTCGTCGAGTACGGGCTGGCTGAGCAGCTGGTAGCAGAGCGGTGGTCCCTGCTGGTCGCGGGCCCGCAGGGCCACCGCGGCCGCGAGCCCGCCGCCGGCGCTGTGCCCGCCGACCGCGATCCGGTCCGGGCTGATGCCCAGCTCGGCCGCGTGCTCGGTCGTCCAAGCCAGTACGGCGGATGCGTCGTCCAGGGCGGCCGGGAAGGGGTTCTCGGGGGCCAGGCGGTAGCCCACCGAGATCACCATCGCGCCGGAGAGGCCGGCGAGCCGGGTGGCCCACGGGTGCTCGGTGTTCAGGTCGCCCATGACGAATCCGCCGCCGTGCAGCCACACGAGGGCGCCCCGCGCTTCGTTCGGGCGGTAGATACGTACCGGTACGTCCGGGTCGGCGGGCACCGTACGGTCCTCGATGACCAGCCCTGTGGTGTCCGGCGGCGGCAGCTTGGCCGCCAGGTCGGCGAAGTCCTTGCGGGCGGCGACCGGGTCGTTCAGGTCGGCCAGCGGGAACAGCGGCAAAAACGCTTCGAGTTCGGGATCCATGCCGTTCATCCTGGCGGCTGCCGTCCCCGGACACGTCCGCCAACTGTCGCGCATCCCACCCCGGTCCCGCACCGATCGGCGCGCTCCTGTCCTTCTATGCTCCTGCCATGGAGGCACTGGCCGTACGGCTGTCAGGACTGGATGCGTACGTCGACGGCGCGATGCGCGTCATCACGTTCTACGACACGCTGATGCGCCGGCGGGTGGATCTTCCCGCGCTGGCCCGGGCCTCGGCGGGCCTGGCCGAATGCGTGGCTGCGATCTGCCTGCACGGCACGGGGCGCGCGATCCGCTTCGCGCCCGACGGCCGGCCGGCGTCCGCCCCGCCGCGGCCCGCCTCCACCACCGTGCCGATCACCCTCGACGACGAGGAGATCGGCACGGTGTGGCTGGAGCGTTCCGGCCCGCCCAACCCGCTCGACGAAGTGCTCCTGGAGCGGCTCGCGCTGGCCGCCGCGGCCGCCGCGGAGCGTTACGGCCCGGCCCGCACCACCATGGCCGACCCCGCCCTCGTCGAACTGGCCATCAGCCCCGACAGCGACGAGGCCGCGCGGGCCCGGGCGCTGCGGCTGCTGGGGTTCGCCGCCGGCCTGCCGGTCCACGTCGTCGCCGTACGCACCCGGCTCCCGCTCGACCGGATCGGCGCGCTGATCTGCCCGGCCCGCCCCGTCAAGGCGGCGCCCCTCGCCGATGTGGGCGTCCTCCTGGCCACCACCATGGACCGGACCCGCTTCCCGGTCGGCGTCCACGCGGGCATCGGCACCGCCGACAGCCCGCACCGCTCCTGGCAGCAAGCCCGTACCGCCCTGCGCTTCACCACCCCGCGCCGTCCGGTCCTCCACCACACCGACCTGGGCGCCGTGGCCCTCCTCGCCGAGGTGCCCCAGGACGCCGTACGCGACAACGCCGACGTGGCCGCGATCGCCCGCCTCGCCACCCACCCCGAAGACCTCGAAACCCTCGACGCCTACTGCGCCACCGGCTCCCTGCGCCGGGCCGCCGACCTGCTCCACCGCCACCACAGCAGCGTCTCCCGCCGCCTCGCACAGATCTCGGACACTCTGGACATCGACCTCACCGACCCCGTGGGACTGACCCGGGCTACCTTCGCCCTCACGGCGTGGCGGCTGCTCGACAGCTGAGGACGGTGGGCCGCCGCTGCGGCCGCCGTCGGGCCCTCGCCGCGCCGACCCCCTCGCCGCCAGTGCCGGCTCAGGCCGTACGCATACACCGTACGAATCCACATACGCCGTACGAGCCCACCCCACCCCACCCCACCCCCTCTCGACCCGTGTCGCTTGACCTTGTCGCAGCGACAACGCTTCTACTGCTGTCATGCGCATCGGAGAGCTCGCCGGAACTGCCGGCATCACCACCCGCGCCGTGCGGCACTACCACCGCATCGGGCTGCTGCCCGAGCCGCCGCGGCAGCCCAACGGATACCGCGAGTACTCGCTGCGCGACGCCGCTGAGCTGGCCCGTATCCGGCGGCTCACCGAGCTCGGCCTGAGCCTGGACGAGGTGAAGGACGCGCTGGCGGACGACGCGGGCAAGGACCTGGTTGAGATCCTCGCCGAGCTGGACGCCGACCTGGCCCGCCAGGAGGAGGCCATCCGGCAGCGCCGCGCCCGCCTGCACCAGCTGCTCCAGCAGGCCGCGCAGTCCGGGCGGCTGCCCGCGGAGGCCCCCGTGTCGCCCGAGCTCACGGCCCTCTTCGACGACATGGCCCGCGCCTCGGCGGGGCTGCCCGGACCGGAACCGGCGATGGCCGCCCAGGAGCGGCAGCTCCTCGCCCTGCTGGAAACCGGCTCACCGGGCGGCGACCGCGGCTGGCTGGACGCCCTGGTACACAGCCTCACCGCCGACCCGGAGGCCATGCGGCGCGCCTACGCCGTCTACGCCCGGCTGGACGAGCTGGCCGAGGCCGCCGAGGACGACCCCCGGGTGGAGGAGACCGCCCGGGCCATCGCCGACAGCGTCCCGGACGAGGCGGCACAGGCGATGACCCTCCGGGACCCCGGCGATGCCGGCGAGCACGGCGGATTCGCGGACGCCTTCTTCGCGGACTTCGCCCCCGCCCAGGCCGCGGCCGTGCACCGTGCCGTCGAACTGCTGCGGGAGCGTGCCGGGTGAGGGTGCTGCAAAGGGCCGTGCGCTGGGGTTTCGCCGCACTCCTGCCCGTTGAACTGGTCCTGGTCCTGTGCGTGGCCGGCGGGGTACGGATACCCTCGGACGCCCGGCTGGCGGTGGAGCTTGCCGTGCTCGTGCTCATGATCACGGCGGCCGTACTGCTCGCCCTCGACCACCGCCGGCACCGCCGGGACGGTCTCGACCACCGTCCCGCCTTCGCCGCCGCGATCGCCGACACCGTCCCGGCGGCCGTACGCAAGCTGACGGCCCACGAGCTCTTCCTCTCCACCAGCTTCCTGCGCTGGGTGACCCGCCGCGGCCCGCACGGCGTACGCGACGGCGACCTGCCCGTCCCGTACGCCCCCGGCCAGGTGGCGGTCACCTACGGCTTCCTCTTCGTCTGCATCGTCGAGACCGTGGGCCTCGCCTACCTGATCCCCTGGCCGGCGGTGCACGCCGTCACCCTTGCCCTCGACATCTGGGGCTGCTACTTCATGATCGCCCTGCACGCCTCCTGCGTGGTGCGCCCGCACGTGATCGCGCCCGACGGCTCACTACGCCTGCGCTACGGCGCCCTGCTGGACATCCGCATCCCGGCCGACCGCATAGCCTCCGTACGCCTCGACCGGCAGTACCCGAGCGGCAAGCTGGCCGCCGTGAACGACAACGGCATCGCCGACATGGCCGTAGCCGGCCAGACGACGATCACCGTAGAACTCACCGAGCCCGTCCGTTACATACGAGCCCTGGGCAAACCCACCGAGGCCCACACGTTCCGCTTCTACGCCGACGACCCTGCGCCGGCCGTGGCGGCGCTGAGGGCGGGCTGCTCGGCGGGCGGAACCTCCGACGCCGAGTCGGCGCACCGTAGCCGTGCCCCTGGCCGGTGAACAGCATCCCCTCGATCAGGTCTGCGCAGCACGCCCCGAGACCTCCGCCGCTCGCGGATCCCGGATGAGCCGTACGGTGAGGCACGCAGCCGCGAGGAACCCCAAGGCGCCGCTGGTCACCGCGGTGTGCAGGCCGCCGACGAGATCGCCCGCCACCAGTGTGCCGAAGGCGGCGACGCCGATGGCGCCGCCCGTCTGGCGCGCCGCGTTGAAGGCCGCGGAGGCGGCGCCACCGTGTCCGGCAGGAGCCGACTCCATTGCGGCTGTGGTGGCGGCCGGCATGGTGAAAGCGGTCCCGAACCCCACTGCGGCCATCGGGGCGATCAGAGCCGGGTATGGAGTGCCGGGGCCGGCGAGGAGCCAGCCGAGCAAGCCCGCCGCTCCGACGGCCAGGCCGGTCACCATGGGCAAGCGTGGGCCGGTGCATGCGGTGATGCGGCCGGCCAGTGCGGACGCCAGAGCGACGACGCCCACGATGGGCAGGAGAGCGACCCCGGTCCGCAGAACGCCGTAGTGGTGCAGCCGCTGGAAGTAGAGCGGAGCGAGGAACAACAGGCCGTAGAAACCGATGTTGAGCAGTACACCGATGATCACCGAGGCCGTGAAGTCGGGGATACGGAAGAGGGACAGCGGCAGCATGGGCGCGCGGGAGCGCCGCTCCAGCAGGAGGAAGGCCACGCAGCCGGTGAGGAAGACCGCGAAGGCACCGAGAACGGCGGGGTGTGTCCAGTGCAGTGCCCCTGCCTCGATGAGTCCGCTGGTCAGACCGGTCAGTGCCGCTGCCATCGCCAACTGTGCCGGGACGTCCAGCCCGGACCGACGGCTGGCCACAGCCGTGGACGGGACGTACCGCGCGGTCAAGGCGATCGCCGCCACCCCGACGGGGACGTTGACCAGAAACACCGATCGCCAGCCGGCCCCGGAGGCGAGAAGACCACCGAGAACGGGACCGGCACCGGCGGCGAGGCCGGAGACCGTGCCCCATACGCCGAACGCACGGGCGCGTGCCGCTTTGTTCGAATAGGCGGCCTTCAGCAGCGACAGAGACGCTGGAACCATCAGCGCGGCTCCGGCCCCCTGTGCCAGCCGGGCGAGGACCAGGCCCGGCGCAGTGGGCGTGAGACCGCAGCCGGCGGATGCGCATGTGAACACCACGAGTCCGGCCAGAAACACCGGCTTGGCGCCGATTCTGTCACCGAGCCCGCCGCAGAAGAGCAGCAGCCCGGCGAACACCAGGCTGTAGCCGTCCACCACCCATTGCAGTCCGGTCACCGAAGCGTGCAAGGCGGCGCCGATGGCCGGGGCCGTCACGGAAACCACCGTGACGTCGAGAATGACCATGAAGTAACCCAGGCAGACGGCCACGAGCGGCAGTTTTGTCCCACGGCCGCCGCTGACGGCCCGTTCCACGGATGCATCGGTGATCGTCATGCCGCCAGTGTGGAGCTGGAACACTGCGACGCCGGGCGAAACGTCCTCGGCATACGCTTCGGGCATGACGACCGCCCGGACCGAAACCGATGTGGCCCATGTCGCGGCAGCGATCGGCGACCCCTCCCGCGCCAAGGCGCTGCTGGCCCTCGCCGGCGGCACAGCCCTCCCCGCGAGCGCGCTCGCCGCCGAAGCCGGAGTCAGCAACTCCACCATGAGCAGCCACCTGGCCAGACTCCGCGAAGCCAAGCTGGTGACCGTCGAACTCGACGGTCGGCACCGCTACTACCGGCTCGCGACCACGGACGTCTCCCGCGCCCTCGAACAACTTGCGCGCATCGCCCGCCCCCTGCCACCACGCTCCTTGAGCGCGGACACCCGGGCCCGGGCGTTGCTGCGCGCCCGGCTGTGCTACGACCACCTGGCCGGGCGCCTCGGCGTCGCGGTGATGGACGCCTTACAGGCGCGCGGCATTCTGCTCGCAGAGACCACGGAGCCCACGGATCTCTCAGAACGTACGGGAACCGCAGAGAGCCCGGAGCGCCCTCCAACAAGTGACGCCGCCACCAACACCGTCTACCTCCTCACCTCCCAGGGCCGGCAGGAGCTCGGCAGCTTCGGCGTGGACCTGGACCGTCTGCCACGTCGCCGCGCCTCCGTCCGGTACTGCATCGACTGGTCCGAACAGCGCCCCCACCTCGCCGGAGCGCTCGGTACCGCGCTGGCCGCCCGGATGTTCGCCTTGAACTGGCTCCGCCGTGGCAAGTACCGCCGCGTCCTCCACCTCACCGACATCGGCCGGGAGGGGCTGGAGTCGACATTCGGAGTACCGGTCGCTCAGGCCCTGTGACGGTGGGCAGTGTTCCTCCCCACTGTCAGCATCACCCGCCCACCCAGCCCTCAGCAGCCACCCGCCTCAGCCGGGCCATGACCGTCTGTGCTGCCGGGCTGGTCCAGCGGCTGCGGTGGCGGAGCATGAGAATGGGGACTTCGGGGAAATTACGGAGCGTGCGGAGTCGGCCGGAAGCCAGGTCGGCGGCGACGCTGACCACCGGCAGCAGGGCGAGACCGAGGCCGGCCTCGACGCAGGCGCGTACGGCCTCGATGCTGCCGAATCGGGTGATGCGCGGAGGCTCGCCGGGTGTGGCGAGCAACTGGTGGGCGAAGTCGTCGCTATAGGAGCAGCCCTCTTCGAGCAGAAAGAAAGTCTGTTCCTTCAGTTCGCCCAACTCGCCCAACTCGCTTGGGTGGTGGGGCGATGCCTGGGCCTCAACCAATGGATGGCCGGGCGCCGCGACGAGCGCCAACGGCTCGTGGCCGATGACCTCCGTCTCCAAATGCGGTATGTCCGTGCGGGATTCGAGGAGCAGGGAGACATCGACACGCCCCGCTTTCAGCTGCTCCGATGCCTCCGACGGAGTTCCCACAGCCCGCATATGAATCTCGACGGTGGGCAAGTCCCGGCTCAATGCGGCCACCGCGAGCGGCAGGCGGTAGGCGCACAGGGATTCGCTGGCGCCGAGGGTGACATTGCCCTCGATCGGGGCGGCGGTGTGCGCCTCGTGGTGGAGGCGGTCCTCGGCGTCCAGTACGTGTTGGGCCCGCTCAAGGAGACGGGCTCCGGTGTCGGTGAGTACGGCTCCGGAGGGCAGGCGGTCGAAGAGCCGTACGCGCAGGTCCTTTTCCAGGGCGCGGATCTGCACGGTGACGGTCGACTGGGCCAGGTGGAGTTCCGCAGCGGCGGCGGTGAAACTTCCGGTGCGGGCCAGGGTGGTGAAGGTGCGCAGCAGGCGGGTGTCCAAGGAATGCTTCCCGTCTCTTCCATGCCTCTTCCGTCCGGCCTCCGTTCATGGAGGCGCTCGGCGCCCTTCGGGCAAGACCATAGAAGATACCGATGGCAGCTCTCACAAGCAATCATTGGACGCGATAGGGGGCGGTTGGGATGCTGAGGGCATGGAGATTCTGCGTTACAGCGCTTTCACCGACCGGCCCGATGGGGGCAACCCCGCGGGAGTGGTCCTCGACGCTCAGGGACTTGACGAGGCGGACATGCTCCGTATCGCGAAGGAGGTGGGGTTTTCCGAGACGGCTTTCGTCACCGCTACGGAGGCCCCCGACAGGGCTCACACTTCCGACCGTACTCACACCCCTGACGACACCCACACTCCCAACCGCACCCACCGCGTCCGCTACTTCAGCCCCCGCGCGGAGGTCGACTTCTGCGGTCACGCCACCGTCGCCACCGCCGTCGCCCTCGCCGAACGCGGCACACCCGGAGCGCTGGCTTTTCAGACCAACGCCGGACGGGTCGACGTCATGACCGAAATGGCCGAAGCGGACGGGCACGGACTTCGCGCAACGCTCACCAGCGTCCCCACCTCCTCGGAGCCGGTCGCACCTCAGCACCTCGCCTCCGCTCTCGAAGCGCTGCGCTGGTCCGAGGACGATCTGGACCCCGCCTTTCCGGCCCATGTGGCTTTCGCCGGTAACCACCATTTGATACTGGCAGCCGCTTCCCGCGAACGCCTGGCTGAACTCGATTACGACTTCGAGGCGCTGGAAGCGCTTTCACGTGACCAGAGCTGGACCACCGTTCACCTTTTCCACCGGCAGACCGACACCCTCTTCCACGCACGCGATCCCTTCCCCCTCGGCGGAGTTGTCGAAGATCCGGCGACCGGTGCGGCGGCCGCGGCTTTCGGCGGCTACCTGCGTGCGATCGGATGGGAAGCGGTCGGCACCCCCATAACGGTGCTGCAGGGTTACGACATGGGCCGGCCGAGCCTGCTCACCGTCACCACCGACGCGTCCGACCCGCGCGTGAGCGTGAGCGGCCAGGCCGTCGTACTCACCTGACCGGGTGCTCAGGTGGCGGCCCGCGAGCCAGGCCCACCACGCGCATGGTGGGTCCCGCCGGTCCGACGGCGGGACCCACAGCGCGAGCGACTGTCCGATGGCTACGGGACTACCTGACTACGGGAGCCCGCTGTCGATGGCCTTCATCAAGGTGCCCGTCGGGGTGTCACCGGACATCTCCCAGACCATGGCGCCCAGAAGCCCCTTGGATTTGACCCAGTCCGTCTTCTTCCCGATCGACCACGTATCGTCGAACGACCACCATTGACCGCCCGCCCCGGTGTACCCGTACGTCGAGATGGACTGCTCATCGTGGTGGATGGTCATGTTGGGCACGTTGGCCAGCAGGTTCTGGTAGCCCCGGATGCCCGCCTCCTCCGGGAACTGGCCCGGGGCCGCGCCGTCCGCCGACTGCCACTCGCCGTGCACCCCGCCGTCCGCGACGGTCTTCCAGCCGCGCCCGTAGAACGGGAAGCCGATGGTCAGCTTGCGCGGACTGACCTTCGCGTCCAGGTACGTCCTGACGGCGCGCTCGACGCTGAAGTCGAAGGTGTACGGGTCCTGGGCGTCGCGGTACAGGTTGGCCTGGTGGCCGGTGCGCTTGGGCTCCCAGGAATTGTCGCTGCCCGAGCCGTGGAAGTCGTAGCCCTGGACGTTGGCGTAGTCCAGCGACTCGAAGATCGTGGACAGGTCCCAGCCCTGCTGGATCTTGACCGGGTCGGCAGGGGTGAACGCGGTCAGCAGCTTGTGCTCGCCGCCCAGCGCGTCGAGCTGCCGGCGGAACTCTTTGATCAGCAGCGCGAGGTTGGCCTTGTCGGCCGGGCTGTAGTGGTTGCCCGGGTGGCCCTCGGCGCCCGGCCACTCCCAGTCCAGATCGATCCCGTCGAAGACGCCCGCGCCCGTTCCGGGACCGCCCGCGCCGTTGTAGGCGGGCAGATTGCCCTTGATCCACACATCGACGCAGGAGGCGACGAACTTCTTGCGGGAGGCGTCGGTGGCCGCCGCGTCGGAGAAGAACTTCGAGTACGTCCAGCCGCCGAGCGACATCACCACCTTCAGGTGCGGGTGTTTGGCCTTGAGCTTCTTGAGCTGATTGAAGTTGCCGCGCAGCTTGCCCCAGCCGTCGTCCGCCACCCCGTCCACCGACTGCGCGGCGGGGAAGGCACGCCCGTAGTCGGCGTCCGCGTCGCCCGCCCCCGTGCCCTCGTCCGGGTCCTGCGGATTGCCCGAGGTGCCCTTGGTCACCCCGGCCAGGCAGGTGAGGTTGACGGGGTCGATATTGGCGAAGGCGTAGTTGATGACGTCGAGTTTCGCGGCGGCACCCGAGGTGTCCAGGTTCTTGACGAAGTACTGGCGCCCGTAGATGCCCCACTGTGCGAAATAGCCCACCTTCAGGTACTTGCCGGGACCGGCCACGTCGTCCGTCGTGACGGTCAGGGCGTTGGACGCGGGCGAGGCGTTCTCGGCGGCGTCGCGCGCCTTTACGGAGAAGGTGTACGCGGTGGCGGGCGTCAGACCGCCGACCGTGGCACTGGTGGTGCTGCCGGGAACCGTGGTGGCCAGCTCGGCGCCCCGGTACACGTCGTACGCGACCACGCCGACGTTGTCGGTGGCCTTGTCCCAGGCCAGGGAGACGCTGGAGGAGGTGGTCGCGGTGCTGCGCAGACCACCGGGCGCGGACGGCGGTACGGGATCGCTCGCCGGGTCCACGGTGCTCGCGGTCACCGGCGCACTCGGCGGCCCCGCGTTGCCGCGCCGGTCCTTGGCCCGGACGGTGAACGTATAGCGGGTGGCCGGGATCAGACCGGTGACGGTTGCGCTGGTACCGGTGGAGGTGGCGACCGTACGGCCCTCTCTGAGCACCTCGTACGAGGTGACCGGGTAGTCGCCCTGGGATGCGGCCGGCCAGCTCAGCGAGACGCTGCGCGCGGTGGTGGCGGTGACCTCGGGGCTACCGGGCGCGGACGGCGGTACGTCAGGGGAGCCGTCGCACTTGTCCCCGTTGACGGTGCAGGCGGTCGGCGTACCGACGGGCCCGCTCGCGATGAACCAGTAACTGAACGGATCGGTACTGCCGCCGGCCGGAACGGTCGCGTTGTAGTGCGCGTTCTTGACCGTTACGTGGCGGCCGTTGACGGTGGCGTCGCCGTTGTAGTGCCCGCTGATGGTCACACCGGCCGGCAGGTCGAATTCCAGGGTCCAGCCGGTGACGGCGGCGGAACCGCCGTTGCGGACGACGTAAGTGCCCTTCCACCAGGAGCCGTTCTCCTGAGCGGTGAAGGCCGCGGTGAGCGTTCCCGCCGCCTGGGCGGGGGCTGCCGGGCCGGTCAGCATGGCGGCCACGGCCAGGATCAATGTGCTGAGCAGGGCCGCGGCTCTGCTACGGAATCTGCGCCGGTCTTTCATGAGCACCCCTGTGAGTGTGAGTGGTACAGGGTGTGAGAACCGAAGTGCGCATCCCCGGCCGCGCGCCAGGGTGGCGGGTGTGGCGCCGGGTGCCGTATGGCAGTCGCACGATAAAAGGTCTGGACCAAGGCGTCAACGGGCCGGGCGCGAGAGGCAGTTGAGGGTATGGAGGTGTGGCGGCGGCGGGCGTATCGACCGTGCGGACGGCGGTGTCTCGGCAGGGGCCCCTAGCAGTGTCTCAGCGGGTACGCGGCCCGATCGCGCCAGCGTGCTCCGTCCCAGACGATGAGGTTGATCGCCTGTACCCGGCAGCTCAGCGGCAGCCGGGGCTCCAGTTCGGCCTCCAGTGCGTCGTAAGCGGCGTCCTGGGTAGCGGGACCTTCGCTGTTCGCGACCGTCAGATGCGGGGCGAGTCCGGCGCCGAATATCCCCCGATAAGGCACCGCCTCCGGCCACCGCCGGGTGAGATCTTTGGTCAGCGCGGTCACGGGGTCGTGCGGCCACGGATCGAGGTAGAGCACGCCGGGATAGCGGCGAAAGCTGTCGAAGGTGAGCGTGAAAGCGTCATGCCCGGCGAAGAGAGTGGTCAATTCGCGGTCGGTGACGGCATCGATGCGACTCTCGTGCACGAACGGGTACAGCACGGTCACGTGGGCAGGGAACCCGGCCCGGACCAGGGGATCGGCTTCGGGGACCTTGATGGTGAATGCGGTGTCGCCTGGGAGATCGGGCCATCCTGCGGGCGCGTCCTCTCCTTCGTTCGCGTCCTCGACCTCGCCTTCGGCGGCGTCCTCGTGTGCTTCGTCTGCGTACATCTGCGCCATGATCGCATCGGCGGGGGATGGGGCGGACATTGGCGCCCGGCGGCCCGGCTGTCGGTGCTCGCCCGCCGTACGGTCGTCCGGCTCACGCGCGGCGCGGATCAGGTCATGTTTCGCGGGCGACCCGTTCCATACTGAGGCTGATTGGCGCGCGCAGGAGCGGGCGCAGTTCGACAGGGCGGCTGCCGCTGTCCGTGGTGGCCTGTTCCGGTGGCCGGGAACCGTAGACTCCGATCAATGGGAATAGTTCTTGCGATTTTGTATGTACTGATCGGGGTGCTCGTGCTGTTCGACATCGGCGGGTTCATCACCCGGCGATGTGAACGGGTGCAGAGCAAGGCGGCCGAGCGGCACCGCGAGATGATGGCGCGCTACGGGCACTTGCAGGCGACCTACGTGGCGGGTCCGCTCGCCCAGCCGGCCGTTCTTCGTGCATTGGGGCTTCCTCTGATCGCCCTGGGCGGGCTGCTCCTGTTGTTGCGCTTGGGCTGACGTACGACGGGCGGGCGCTGTCGGCACGTCGGCCTCCGCCTCCCGGAATCACCGCCGCTGCGCAGCTCAGCGGTCTCTTCACGGCGTTGGCGGGATCCCGTTGACACGTGTCACTTCAGCCACTGGGAGGCGCGGTCGGCAGCCGGTTACGTTCGGGGCGTACCCGGCGCAGACCGGAATTCTCCGTAGCGAAGGATCGCTCCATGCATGCCCAATTCGTCTTGTTCGACGGCTTCGATCCGCTCGATGTCATCGCCCCTTACGAGGTGCTGAGCGCCGGCGGCGCGGCCTCCTCGGGCGCGGTGAGTGTGGAGCTGGTCTCCGCCGAGGGGCCGCGCGAGGTGGTCAGCGGCACCGGTGGGCTGGCGCTCCGCGCCACGGCCGCCCTCGACCCCGGGCACCCCGGCCTGATCGTGATCCCCGGCGCGGCGGGCCGCATCGGAGATCCCGGCGAGATCCCTCACCATGACGCGGGGGCCGGGCAGGCGCCGCAGGGCGACACCATCCCCGTACTGCTGGGCCGCACCCTGACCACCGAGCTGCCCGCACTGCTGCGGGCCGCGATGGAGAATCCCGACGTGACGGTCAGTACCGTGTGCGGGGGCTCACTCGTCCTGGCCATGGCCGGTCTGCTGGAGGGGCGCTGTGCCACCACCCATCACATGGGTCTGGACATGCTCGACGCCACCGGCGCCCACGCGGTGAGCGCTCGTGTCGTGGACGACGGCGACCTCGTCACCGGTGCCGGCGTCACCTCCGGACTCGACCTGGGTCTGTACCTGCTGGAGCGGGAGGTGGGTCCCCGTATCGCCCATGCGGTCGAAGAACTCTTCGCCTATGAGCGCCGCGGCACCGTCTGGCGGAACAAGGGCCCGGAACCCGCCCGCTTTTGACCTACGCCCCGTTCCCTTTTCTCCCTTTGCACTGCCCATTCGCATCACTCGACACCGTTAGGAAGAACAGCACCATGTCCGTTGAAGGCACCTGGGATCTGTCCGTGTCCACACCCATCGGCAAGATCAAGGCCGTAGCCGAATTCCGGCGCGAGGACGGTGTTCTCGTCGGGACCGCGCACGGGGCGGGAGAGGAAATACCGCTCAGTGAAGTCATCCTCGACGGCGACCGGCTCACGTGGAAGCAGTCCATCACCAAGCCCATGCGGCTGAGCCTGGCCTTCGCCGTGGCAGTCGACGGCGACACCCTGACAGGGACATCCAAGGCGGGACGCCTCCCGGCCTCGAAGGTCACCGGTGAGCGTCGCGCCGTTCCGGCGGGTACGGAGAACTGAGATCGGGACAGTGGCCGTTGTCGGCGTACGGCAGCTGTGATGCGGTTCGCTCGGCCGTCGTTCCTGGCCGCAGGCCCGGGCCTCCTCACGTTGCGGTAGGGGCCGGGGGAGTGGCCATACGGCCGCGGCCCGGCCACATCCCCGCCACTGCCCGGCCCGCCGATGTTCACGCGCGACGCCACAACGCCCCTCTCGGCCCTCTGGTCCAACCCGGTGACCGCGAGCAACACAGCACACCGACGTCCCGAAGGGCCACTTCCGTATGCGCACCCACCGCACCGTCGCTGCTACCGCATCCCTCGCCCTCACTCTCGTCCTCGGCTCAGCCGTCCTTACGGCACCGACCGCCCAGGCAGCCTCACAGGCCGCCACGGCCACCGTCGTCCACCAGACCGGCGTGCTCTCGTACAAGGCCGCTCCCGGTCAGCAGAACAAGCTGACGGTCGACGAAGAGATCGAGCGCCGCGGCGAGTTCGAGTCGTACTACGTCCTTACCTTCCACGACCTGTACGACATCGCCATCGACGCGAGCGCGGCCGACGCGGACGAGTGCACGTACCCCACGCCGGGGGACCGTACCGCCGTACGCTGCGCGGTCAAGATCCCGGAGAACTCCGACGACTCGGACACCTACGGCATCGACCTCGGCGACCAGGACGACACCGTGACGCTCGAACCGGACAGCAGCGCCTGGGCCCGGGTTCACGGCGGCAAGGGCGATGACGTGCTCAGCGGGTCCCCGGGCGCCATGCTGCACGGGGACGACGGTGACGACCGCATCGACGGCGGCAGTGGACCGTTCGGCTTCGGCTCCTACGGCGGTCCGGGGAACGACACCCTCACCCACTGCGGGCAGGATTGCTACGGCGGCGCCGGCAACGACTCCCTGACCGGTACTGATGAGGGGAACACCCTGCACGGCGACGACGGCAACGACGTCCTGCACGGCAGGGGCGGCGCCGACGTCCTCTACGGCGGCAAGGGCAACGACCGCCTGTACGGCGAGGCCGGTGACGACACGCTCTGGGGCAACAGCGGTGACGACGTCCTGTGGGGCGGCCCGGGTACGGACAAGCTCTCCGGGGGCCCCGGACGCAATGAGGTACATCAGGACTGAGCGTGGAGCCGGGCCGGGTCGGTACGAAGCCGGGACTGAGCCCTGGCCTCGGCCGACCCGGCCGCCATTCAGCCGCTGATCCTTATCGGCCTATCCGTCGTCCCCGGCAGGCCGCGACGCTGCTGTGGGAGTGGCGGATACGCGGGTGAGATGGAAGTAGAAATCCGCCGGAGCGCCCTTCTTGGCCATCACGCCCAGCAGCACATCGTCGGTGAGCCGCCGGAAGTGGTCGATGATGGGCAACTGGTCATAGACCATCGCCGTGGACTGCTTACCGCGGTAAACGACCTCGTGCAGCGTCGCGAGGCCCATCTCCTCGTACGAGTACACGGCACCGCTCTCGTCGCGGCACAGCAGCGGTTCCACGTGATCGGCGTCGAGGAACCGCTTGCCGTACCACCGCATCTTCGCCAGCAGTACGGCGTTCTCGCTGGTCCGCTCGAACCCGCCGCCTCGCCAGGTGCCGGTGAGGACGCCGAGGTCGACCGGTTCGAGGCGGTCGAAGAGTTCCGCCAGTTTCGCGTTGGCGTACTCCCCGCCGGACGCGATGGTGTCCAGTACTGCTCGTATCTCTTGCGCTTCCTGCACTTCCGGTGCTCCCTGCAATTTGTGTACCTCCTGCTCGGTACTCATGGACGGGACTCCCTCGGATCGGACGGACAGGATGCCCGATGCCGCCGCCGAGCTCCTGCTGCCCGACCGCCCGACCGCCCGACCGCCCGGGCATCCGAATCTCACCCCCGCCCCTCGTTGCATGAGCATGCGGAATGGCGCATACTCTTCCTATGTCCAAGGTCCTCACCTCCCTCCCCGCCGGCGAGCGCGTCGGCATCGCCTTCTCCGGTGGTCTCGACACCTCCGTCGCGGTCGCGTGGATGCGCGACAAGGGTGCCGTCCCGTGCACCTACACCGCCGACATCGGCCAGTACGACGAGCCGGACATCGCTTCCGTGCCCGGCCGCGCGAAAACCTACGGTGCCGAGGTCGCGCGCCTGGTCGACTGCCGTGCCGCGCTGGTCGAGGAGGGCCTGGCCGCGCTCGCCTGCGGGGCGTTCCACATCCGCTCGGGCGGACGCGCGTACTTCAACACCACGCCGCTCGGCCGCGCCGTCACGGGCACGCTCCTCGTCCGGGCGATGCTGGAGGACGACGTACAGATCTGGGGCGACGGCTCGACCTTCAAGGGCAACGACATCGAGAGGTTCTACCGGTACGGGCTGCTCGCCAACCCGAACCTGCGGATCTACAAGCCCTGGCTGGACGCGGATTTCGTGACCGAGCTGGGCGGCCGCAAGGAGATGTCGGAGTGGCTGCTCGCCCACGACCTGCCCTACCGCGACAGTACGGAGAAGGCGTACTCCACCGACGCCAACATCTGGGGCGCCACCCACGAGGCCAAGACGCTGGAGCACCTGGACACCGGCGTGGAGACCGTGGAGCCGATCATGGGCGTACGGTTCTGGGACCCCTCGGTCGAGATCCCGGCCGAGGACGTGACGATCGGCTTCGAACAGGGCCGCCCGGTGACGATCAACGGCAAGGAGTTCGCCACCGCCGTCGACCTGGTCATGGAGGCGAACGCCGTCGGCGGCCGGCACGGCATGGGCATGTCGGACCAGATCGAGAACCGGATCATCGAGGCGAAGAGCCGGGGCATCTACGAGGCGCCCGGCATGGCGCTGCTGCACGCGGCGTACGAGCGGCTGGTCAACGCGATCCACAACGAGGACACCCTCGCCCAGTACCACACCGAGGGACGGCGCCTCGGACGGCTGATGTACGAGGGCCGCTGGCTCGACCCGCAGGCGCTGATGGTGCGCGAATCGCTGCAGCGCTGGGTCGGCGCGGCCGTGACCGGCGAGGTGACGCTGCGCCTGCGGCGCGGTGAGGACTATTCGATCCTCGACACCACCGGCCCGGCGTTCAGCTACCACCCCGACAAGCTGTCCATGGAGCGCACCGAGGACTCGGCGTTCGGCCCGGTGGACCGGATCGGCCAGCTCACCATGCGCAACCTCGACATCGCCGACTCGCGCGCCAAGCTTGAGCAGTACGCCGGCCTCGGCCTGATCGGCACCACGAGCCCCGCCATCGGCGCCGCCCAGGCCGCGGCGACCGGCCTGATCGGCAGCATGCCGGAGGGCGGCGCCGAGGCCATCGCCTCCCGGGGCGAGGTTTCGGCCGACGACGAGCTGCTGGACCGGGCCGCGATGGAGTCGGGGACGGACTGATCGGTGCGGTCCGACGGCCGTCGGTCGGGGCCCTCGGCGTCCGGCTCCGGCCTCCGGTCGACGGGTACTCGTACCCCAGGGTGGAGGGGCGCCTCGCTCGGCAAGGCGGCGGCGCCCCGGCCTCGTGAGCCTCGTAAGGCCGACTGGCTCGTAGGACCGGCAGCCCTGTGAGGCCGACGGCCTCGTAAGGCCGACAGTTTCGTAAGACCGACGGTGCACGCGGCGCCCGGCCCGAAACCGGGCCGGGCGCCGTGCCGTCGAGCCGACCGGCACGCGCGCTCAGCCCCGGCCGTAGGCCCGTTCCACCGCGGTGGTCACCTCCTCGGCGGGCGTTCGTACCGCGCACCGGCCGCCGAGTTCGACCAGGCCGTCACCGGCGGGCGAGGTGTGTATGACCGAGCCCCGACCGTGCAGGACCCGCAGCGGGCGCCCGTGCTGGAGGGTGAGCAGCATCGACGCGCTGCCGCAGGCTTCGTCCTCGCCCTTCCCGATCCGCGGGGCCCACAGCCGCGCGCGGACCTCACCGGCGTCCTCGTCCGTCCAGGCCCAGACCTGAGTGAAATCCTCCCCGTCCGGCAGCTCGGTCAGCGCGTCGATCTCCGCGGCGGACGACATCCGCAGATGGCGCCACGGCTTGGACCAGGTGGCGGGCGCGGTCAGCCGGCAGATTCCCTCCGCGTCGCGCCGGCAGGCCACCGGTCCGGCCTCCGGGACGATCTCCTCGACGGTGTGCCCCAGGTGGTGGAGGACTTCGAGCGTGCCGAGCACGGGGTGGCCGCCGAACCGGATCGGCAAGCCGTACGAGCCGTGGATGGCGATCGACGCACGCCGCGCGGGCGGGGAGCGGACGAAGGCGACCGCGGGGATGCCGAGCCGGTCGGCCAGCTCCTGCCGCCGGTCCTGGGGGAGCCCGCCGCCCTTCGGTTCGATCACCACGAGTACGGGATTCCCGAACTCTCCGTTGTCGTCGACGAAAGCGTGGGCGAGCAGGCAGTCCACCATGGCCGTCTCCTTGTGCGTCGGTGGGATCGTGCAGTTCTGTCGTTGAGAACGCGCGCGTCCCAGGTGATCATGCCGTATCGCCGGTTCGGTAGCGCGGGCTTCAGAAGGGGGCGGAATGGTGACGCTGGTGCTGTTAGTGGTGGCTGTTGCGGCGGTGGCCGCGGTGGTCGTGGGTCTGGTGCGTGCGGGGCGGCGTGAGGCGCGTGCCGAGCGGATACGTCGGCAGGAGGAGGAACGCCGGGAGGCGCGCCGGTCGTTGGAGGCGGTGTGGAAGATGAACGGCCGGCAGTTCGAGGAGTATGTGGCGGAGCTGTGCCGCAGGGACGGCTGCACGCAGGTGCGGCAGGTCGGCGGCGCCGGTGACCTGGGCGCGGATGTCATCGGCTACCTGCCCGACGGCAGAAAACTCGTCATCCAGTGCAAGCGTTACGCCAAGCACCGCTCGGTCGGCAGCCGCGACTTGCAGACCTTCAACGGCACCGCCCGCGACGAACACGGCGCCGATATCCCCGTCTTCGTCGCCTCCTGCGTCTTCACCCAACAGGCACGCGCCTTCGCCGCCAGGCGCCAACTGGTGCTCATCGACGTCAACCTGCTCGGTTTCTGGAACGGCGGCACGCCCCTGACCGCCTTCTTGAATCTCGACATCGGACGGTCGGGCAACCACCGCAAGATCGCTCCCGACGACTGAGCTGCATCTGGGCGGGCGGACGCCCCTGCCGCTCTCCTCGGCCGGTACGAGCGAACGCGCTCAGCCCGTCATGTCGTACTCCTCGACGTCCAGGACGGCTCCGGTGACGGCGAGGAACTCCCGCACCTTCTGGTCCAACGACCACCCGAGGCGGTTGGGCTGCTCCGCACTCGATTGCTCGTCATCGTCGACATCTCCCGCGCGGACATGCGCTCACTGGACAGAGCGAAGTAAACGTACTGTTCAAGAAGTATTTTCGAGAGCCTACCCTTGTGCGACTTCCGGCCTGAAGGAATTCCGATAGGAGTTCTACTGGAGTGGCTGGCGGGTTTCCGGGGCGGAGATATCTTCACCGCTTTGGCGAATCCGGTAGTGCGGCTCTGCGGAACTGCGGCATCGTCGTCTCCGGCGCCTTGTGCACGAAGGTCTGGTGCACGGGCGCGTCCGGGCGTGGTCGAAACGGCGGGAAGGTTGCCCATGGGCGAGCGGGAGACGTGGACGACGGAGGAGTTCGGGACCTCGCACGAAGGTGCGGTCGGTGTGTTGCTGGCCGACGGGACCGTACCGGGCCCGGTCTACTTCGATAGCGGTTCCGGTGCGGGCGGACCGAGCGTTTCACAATGGAACGTCTATGACGGCCGCTTCACACGCGTACCGCGGGCGGCCGCGCTGCGCGCGGTGTGTTCCTGCGGCTGGACCGGCGAAGAGCACGCGCTGGACTGGGACGAGATCGGCGAACAGAAGCTGGCCGAGGCGGGCGCGGACGCGGCGGACGCATGCATGCAGGACTGGGACGGGCACACCGAAGAGGTGGAAAGGTCGGCCATCCCTTTGCCGGAGACGGTCACCACTTTGCTGACCCGGCTGGGGGAGGAGATCGAGCAACTGGCGAAATCCTCGCCGCTGGCGGCTCTGCGGGCAGCCCGCCTGTTGGAGGTGACCGCCGTACAGGCCGGGTACTGGCCGGCCCACGATGCCAGGCGGGACACGAGCCCCGAGCAGGCCGCCGCTGCGCTGGGGCTGAATGAGGACGAGGCGCGGAGGCTGATGGCCCGCTTCGGCCGCTGGAGTCCGTATCGCTGAGCGATTGCTTGGGGTATAGGCGGTGGACGTGCAGGCGGGCTGAGCATGCCGGTCGACGCCGCCAACAACGCCCTCGGCGCCTCCCCTTCGCTACCGGTGCGGCGCCGTCCGTATCCATAGCGCTTCATCGTCTCTCCCGGTCGTGCCCGCGGCGTCACCGTTGACAGGCGTAGCTAACACCATTAGCTTTTGGCTAACGTGTTTAGCCGCGCCAGGGGGATGCCATGACCAACTACTTTGCCGTCGACGGCGGCACCATCGCTTACGAGGTGGCCGGAACCGGCCCGCTGATCGTGCTCGCGCACGGCATGGGAGACAGCCGTGCCGCGTATCGTGCCGTGATCCCACCGCTGGTGGCCGCGGGCTACCGGGTCGCCGCGGTCGATCTGCGCGGCTGCGGTCAGTCCAGCGTGGGGTGGCCGGACTGGAGCCGTACCGCCATCGCCGGTGACCTGCTGGCCGTGATCCGTCACCTGGGAGGCCCGGCCGTGGTCGTCGGCCACTCGATCTCGGGCGGCGCCGCCACCATCGCCGCGGCGCGAGAGCCCGCGCTGGTCAGCGCGGTCGTCGAGCTGGCGCCGTTCACCCGCAAGCAGTCGATCCGCCTCGGTGACCTACGGGTCAGGCGCTTTCGGCGGGGCATGTTGCGGTTGCTGGGCGCGGGTGTGCTCGGCAGCGTGCCGCTCTGGCGCTCGTACCTCGATGTGGCGTACCCCGACGTCAAGCCGGCCGACTGGGCGGAGCGGCTCGGCCGTATCGACGCTCTGCTGCGTGAGCCCGGCCGGATGAAGGCTCTCCAGGGGATGGGCCGCAGCGCCCCGACCGACGCCGGCGCGCAGCTCGGCAACGTTCGCTGCCCGGTCCTGGTCGTGATGGGCGCGCTCGACCCCGACTGGGCCGACCCGTACGCCGAGGGCTCCGCGATCATCGAGGACCTGCCGCCCGGTCTCGGTCGCCTGGAGATGATCGAGGGTGCGGGGCACTACCCGCACGACCAGTTCCCCGACAAGGTGGTTTCGCTCATGCTCGCTTTTCTCCGGTCGGAGGCCGTTCGTGCCTAGGGTCGGCCTGGATTCTGCGGCCGTGGTCGCGGCCGGTGCGGCCCTCGCCGACGAGGTGGGCCTCGGCAATCTGACGATGGGGCTGCTGGCCGAGCGGGTGGGCGTACGTACCCCCTCTCTGTACAAGCACGTGGGCGGCCAGGAAGACCTCAACCGGCGTATCGCGGCACTGGCGTTGAGCGAGGCCGCCGACGCCGTCGGCGGCGCGGTCCAGGGGTACGCGGGCCGCGATGCCCTCGCAGCCGCGGCACGCGCCTTCCGCGCCTTCGTCCTGGAGCACCCCGGCCGGTACGCCGCGACGATCGGCGTGGAACCGTCCGGCCCCGAGGATCCGTTGGCCACCGCAGGCCAGCGGCTGCTCGACGCGTTCATGGCGGTGCTGCGCGGCTATGAGATCGCGGCGTCCGACGTGGACCACGCCCTGCGTATGCTCCGCAGCCTCTGCCACGGCTTCGCTACGTTGCAGGCAGGCAATGGATTTCAGTGGAGCGCCGATATCGATGACAGTTTTGAATGGATGATCGCGTTTGCTGATCGGGGGCTGCGCGCTATGTGAGCGGGTTGCTGTGGGCGGCTCCTGGGGGCACAGCGAAGTGGTATCTCCCTACGGCTCCACCGCACGCACCCGTGCCGTCCCGCCGGCGCGCCCGTGCCCGCTTCGCCCCCGGCTACCCGGCCAAGGGCGTGTCCGTCAGGTCGTCTTGCCGGGTGATCATCCTTGGGGGTTATGGACCTCCGCCGCTCGGCTGAGCGGTGCTGCCTCGTTGGAAGGATGTGCCGGCAAGAGCTGTTGGCAAGCATGGAGCGGTGACTGAGCAAGGGAACTTCGCACCAGCTTCCGCTATCGGATCCCCGTCGTTGGACGTGCCGCGCTGGGCGCGGATCGCGGCGCACACTGTCCCGTTCACCATTCTGCCCTCGGGGCTGTGGCGGATGGGCGTGATGCTGGCCGTGCCGGGCTTCGGCACGGCCGAGGCGCGGGAGCATGGTGCTGGGCTCGATCTGTATCTGATGGTGCTCTTCGTGGTCTCCGAGGGGCTCGGGTTGCTCACCTTGGGGCTGGTCCAGCCGTGGGGGGAGGTGGTGCCGCGATGGATCCCGTTGCTGGGCGGACGCCCGGTGCGCCCGCTCGCCGCAGTGGTCCCGGCCGTGCTGGGTGCCCTCGCGTCGATGGGCGTCGTGTACTACTTCTTCCTCAGCATCCTCTTCGGCGGGTTTCCTCCCGGCCACACGGTGACCGAAGAAGCCGTCCTGACGGCGTGCTATCTGCCATTGCTCGCCTGGGGGCCGCTGCTGGGGCTGGTGACCTACGCCTACTACCGGCGCCGCACCGGCCGGTGAGAGCCCGACGGGTCACGGGCGGAGCCAGCGGCGAAGTGCGGCGACCGTGACGGTGCCGTGGCAGACGTAGGCCCTCTTGTTGTGACGCGTGGCCACGGTTCGGGAGCCCCCGATCCGGTTGATGGTGCGCTCGACCTCGTTTGGGCGGGCATGTTGAGCGTGATTGAAGTCGGTGGATCTGCCGCCCTTGCTATCGCGGTTTCTGCGGTGGGTCCGTTGGTCGCGGCGCTCGGGGATAGTGGGTTTGATGTGCCGACGCCGCAGGCAGCGATGGTTGCGGCGGGAGCCGTATGCTTTGCCGCCGCTCAGATGGCCGGGGCTGGTCCGCGGACGGCCGCCTGCGGGGCGGGGCACGCGGACTCGGTCCAGGACCGGGATCATACGTGGGGCGTCGCCCGACTGGCCGGGCGTGACGAGCAGGGCCGGCGGCCGCAGTCCGCCTTCGCCAGCGAGACGGATCTTTGTGGTCAGTCCGCCGCGTGAGCGGCCGAGACCCTCATCCGGGCGGTGCTGCGCAGACCGGATGCGTGTACCGGGATTCCGCGGCGCTTTCCTGCGGGCGCCGGCGGCGTGCTGCTGGGCTCGGCAGACGGTGGAGTCCACGCTGACCATCAACCAGTCAATGCGGCCCTCCGCGTCGGCATCCGCCTGCACGGCTCGGAGCATGCGCTCCCAAGTGCCGTCTGCTGACCACCGCCGATGCCTTTCGTACACGGTCTCCCAACTCCCGAACCGGGTCGGCAAGTCTCGCCACGGAATCCCGGTCCGCAGCCGGAAGAGGATTCCGTCGACGACTCGGCGGTGACTCTTCCACCGCCTGCCCCGTCCCACATTCCGCGGCAAATGTGGCTCAAGACGAGCCCACTCCGCGTCCGTGAGTTCCCCGCCCCACCATGACCGGAACGATCCACCCTGGATCCGTTACCGACCTGCCGGACACGCGCTAGCCGCCGGCGCCGTACCCCCGAAGCAGCCCGCCCAGGATGTCGGTCAGCCGGGGGGCTACGTCGACGACGGCGTGGGCGAGGTCCGGGTCCGACTCGTACAGGCGGCGGAGTTCGGTGCCCGGGGCGGCCATTTGCCACAGCGCTCCGGCCATCGACGTAGCCGTGGCGACGACGTTGCCGGCCTGGGCCGGGCTCAGCGTGACCACCTGACGCAGTGCTTCGCCCACGGCCGTGACCTCGGCGATCGCGGTCAGCTTGAAGGCCCGTACGCTCTCCAGCGAGACGTTGCGCTCCAGATTCATCGGCGTGTGCGCGAGCAGGTCGCAGAACAGGGGCCGCGCCACCAGCGACTCGGCCAGCAGGGCGGCGACCGCGTGCGGGCGAGGCTCGTGACCCACGCCCATGCCCTCCGCGGCGCTCGCCGGGCCCTCGTCGTCCGCGCCGGGTGCCGCGTCGGCGAGTTGCGTGCGTACCGCCTGCGACCACTCCACCCACCCGGCGGCAGCCAGGCGCAGAAAAATCTCTTCGCGGGTCTCGAAGTAGCGCAGCATCGCCGACTTGTGCATGCCGACCTCGGTGGCGATGTTGGTCAAGGTCACCGACCGGATGCCGTTCGCCGTGGCCAGACGGGTGGCCGCGGCGAGGATCGTGGCCTCGCGGGCGCGCTTGGCCTCGGGGCTCCGGGCTCTCGTGGACTGACTGCGGCTGGCCATACGGGCATTCTAACGCAACCAGGTTGCACTATTAACGCAACCGTGTTTTGCTATCGCCATGGCAACCCAGACGTGGTTCATCACCGGTTCGTCCCGCGGCTTCGGCCGCTCCCTCGCAGTCGCCGCCCTCGAGGCGGGCGACCAGGTCGTCGCCACCGCCCGCAAGCCGGAGCAACTCGCCGACCTGGTCGAGCGGTTCGGCGACAAGATCCTGCCGGTCGCGCTCGACGTGACCGACGCCGCGGCGGCCACGGCCGCGCTCGACGCCGCCCGTCACCGATTCGGCCGCATCGATGTGATCGTCAACAACGCCGGCTACGCGAACGTCGCCCCGGTCGAAACGGCCCCGGAGGACGACTTCCGCCGCCAGTTCGAGACGAACTTCTGGGGCGTGTACAACGTCTCCAAGGCGGCCCTGCCCCTGCTGAAGGCGCAGGGCGGCGGCATCGTCGTCCAGTTCTCCTCCATCGGCGGCCGGGTGGGTGGCAGCGCCGGCCTGGGCTCCTACCAGGCGGCCAAGTTCGCGATCGACGGCCTCACCCGCGTACTCACCACCGAGACCGCGCCGTTCGGCATCCGTTACCTGGTCGTCGAGCCCAGCGGTTTCGCCACCGACTGGGCCGGTGCCTCCATGGACATCCAGGACGTCCCGCCGGAGTACGAGGCGACCGTCGGCGCCTTCACCGACCGGGCCCGCGGCAGCCGGACCGCCGGCGACCCGGACCGTGCCGCCGAAATCCTCGTCCGCGTGGTCAAGCGCGACCACCTCCCCACCCACCTGCTCCTGGGCGAGACCGCGGCCAGGATGGCACTCGACTACTCGCGGCAGCAGATCGCCGAAGCCGAGGCCTGGCAGGCCGTTTCCGTCTCCGCCGACTTCGGCGCGGAGTATCCCGTCGGGCTGCCGGCGGACGCCGCGTAGGCCGGAGGTCGACTGAGCGGCCGTCTCTCTCGTGGCGGGGGGGTGCGCTGCCCGGGGGTGGGTGAGAACAAGCCAAGTCCTTTCGGCGTATGGCCGGGGCTCTCGCCGCATGCGACGCTTGAACGATAAATCAATGCGTCTCCGGTGAGCCGGCCGCCGACGTGTGGCCGCGCGTCGGAAGGACCTCACATGAGCATTGCCCTCGTGCGGAACCCGGGGGACGGGCCGGATTTCCGCTACTACAAGAGCGTGATCGAGCAGGTCGTGACCAGTGCCGAGACGCATGGAGCGGTCACCGTCATGCGTCTCACCGTGGGGCGCGGGGACGCACCGCCCCTGCACACCCACAGCCGGGAGGACGAGAGCTGGGTGGTCCTGGCAGGCCGCGTCCGGTTCTGGGTCGGCTCGGCCTCGCTCGCCGAGTGCGATGTACGTGACGCCGAGCCGGGCGCCTACGTCTACGGGCCCAGGCTGGTCCCTCACACGTTCCAGGCCGTCACGCCGACCGCGGAGGTTCTCGTCATCAACAATCCCGGCGCCATTGAGGGTTACTTCCATTCGATCGGCCCCGCCGATGCGCGCAGCGACGCGGAGCACGTCGACATTCTGGGGCGGTACGGAGTGGTGCTTCACGACGCTCCGCCACCTCCTGCGTAGACGAAGCAGGTGTAGGCGAAACGGGCGTACGGGCGCATGCCGAAACGGGCGTACGGGCGTACGTCGCAGGGCTCGTGACGGGCCGGGTGGGGATTAATGCGGTCGCGTCATGTCAAAGGCGGGATGCCCGGTGTACTTCCTCGGGGAAGTCGCACCGGGTTTCCTGCCGCAGAATTCCGCCTCCATGACGTCCTGGTAATTCTGTGCCGTCTGCTGAGTAAGCCAGTCGCCATTGATGTTGAAGACGAGCACATGTCCTGGGCGAGAGCGCCCACGCCGGGCAGACCGGCCTTCGTCACCAGCCGGTCCAGGGCCTCTTGCGTCAACTGGTGTCGGGCGGGTGGTGGCCGTCTCCCGCGGCCTGCGCCGGTCCCGCCAGGGCGGCACGCCAAGGGCGAGGGACGCCGCCATAGTTGCGTACGCACGGAAACGGGCGCGGACGCGACGCGCGCCGGTTCGGACGGTGCGGCCGTGCATACGCAATCCCCCCACTGCGCGCGGCACTCGGCGAAAGCGTCGCCCCTCCCGCCGCGCGGGCCGCGTGCGACTCGGTGCGCAATAGTCGGCCGAGCCTAATCGCCGCCCGGGCAAGTGTCGTGTGTGGCCGGCAGTTTCCCGGCCGCGCCCCGACTGGCAGACTCCTCGATCGTGGCGAACAGCGGACTATGGGTCGGCGTCCTCACGGCATTGACCGCACTCGGGGCCAGCTACATCACCGCGCGGGCAACCTCGCGCGCGGCGCTGGCCCAAGCTCGGACGACGACAATGGCGGAGGCCCTTCGCGAGCAGCGCGACCGACGGCGGTCCACGTACCGGGAGATGATGCGATGCGCACACGCCTTCTCCGAGGTCACCTGGCAGATCGACGATGTCGACGCGGCGCGTGACCGCGGCAGCAAGGACCGGCTCCTGACCGAGATGTACGAACGTATCGGCCCGGCCATCGGGAACATGAACAAGGCGACCCACGAGGTCCGGCTCGACGGCCCGGCCGAGGTTTCCGAAGCGGCGGAGCAGGTACGGCAGATGGCGCGACGCGTACAGCCGCTGCTCAAAGCACTCATCGGTGCGGAGAATCCCGAGCCGAGAAACGCATACGACGCCGCGTACCTGGAATTCCGCGATGCCTACGTCACGTTCATCGGTCAGGCGAGACAGGCGCTGGAGGTCAAGGACGAAGGGTAGTGGGACTCAAGCGGTCCCATCGGCCGCCGTAATATGCCACCTCACCTCCATTCCCGGCGTCAGCCGCGCCGTCGGAAGTCCAGCATGCAGAAGACTTTGTCATAGCGGTGTTCGCCAACGGCGACGAAGCCGGGCAGTCTGCCGTATTCGGTGAAACCCAGTGACCGGTAGAGATGCAGGGCGCTGTGATTGTCGCCGCGGGCGTCCAGGGTGAGGACCTCGATACCCGCCCGCCGGGCATCACCGATCAAGGCAGCGGTCAGCGCGCGACCGACACCACGCCCGTGCGCGGAGGCGGCCACCGCGACCTTCTCCAGGTCGGCGTGCGGCCGGTGGGTCGGGCGTGCGTAGCGCAGCCAGTAACCGAGCCCGACGAGCCGACGGTCGAGGTAGGCGGCGCGTAGTGCCCCGTCTCCCTCCTGCACCGCACGAAAGACATCGCGGAAGAGATTCTCCACCTCGTGAGGTGAAGGCGGTTCGACCCAGCCGAGCGCAGCGCCTCCGCGAACCAGGTCTGCCAGAATCCGATGGGCCGACTCCGCGAACCTCCCTCCAAGGCCCGGATCGGACATCAGCTCCATCGCGTCCAGGACGACCGGCTCCGCGGCCCCCTCGCTGGTCATGACCGTACCCATGATCGCAAGCCTACCCAGCCGCCCATGCTCCGGCCGAGCACCAATACGGACTGTCTACCGCAACCTACTGCTCCTACGGAGAGTTCGCCTGGCGATAACCGCGCCTCGATAGTCTGCGCGGCATGGTCAACTCATACGAAAGTTCCGACGATGCCGCAGTCGCGATAGCCGGGGCGCGTGCCGGCGCGGACGTGGTCCGCGCCATGTACGGCCGTTGGCTCAACCGTATCGACAAGGGCGCGGGGGATTTTGCCACCACCGCAGATGTGGAGGCCGAGAAGGCCATTCTCGGCGTCATCCGTGCCGCACGGCCCGATGACGCGATCCTCGGGGAGGAAGGCGGGCAGCAGGGCGCCGCCGACGCTGTGCGTCAGTGGTTGGTGGACCCCCTGTGTGGCACGCTGAATTACGCCGTCGGCAACATGCTGGTGGCCGTCAACGTGGCGCTGCGTGATGGGGCAGCGGCGGTGGCCGATCCGTTCAGTGGCGAGGTCTTCTTCACCGACGGAAAGACTGCTTGCGTGCGGCGTGACGGGACTGGTGACGCACTGCTTACGCCCACGCCCGCTTCCCGACTGGTGGATGTCAACCTGGATCCGCCTTTTCCGAGCGCGCCCGAATTCCGGGCCGTGAATCTACTGACCCACCCCGGGTTCATCGAACATTTCCGACCGCGCGTCGTATCCACGACGCTGGCGCTGGCCTGGGTCGCTGCCGGCAAGCGTGCCGCGTACGTCACCGACGGCGGCAATCTGTCCGAGAGCGTGCATTTCGCGGCCGGGATCGCTGTGTGCCGGGCCGCCGACTGCGTTGTCACCGGCATCGACGGTGCCCCGATCGGTGAGGCGGGCCGTGGGCTCGTCGTCGCGGCCGACGACGAGACCCATGGGCTGCTGATGTCGATGATGCGCAGATGCCGCTGAAGCTGAAGCTGTTGGCTGGTGTGGTGCTGGGGTAATTCCGTTGTGGTCTCGGGGATACGTACATAAAGTCACCGTCATGTCTTTGCGTCCTCGAATGCATCAAGCCCTGCGGGAAGCCATGAGCGCCCGTGACAAGACCGCAGTGAGCGCCCTGCGCTCAACGCTTGCCGCACTGGACAATGCCGAGGCGGTGCCTGCGGATGCCTCCGAGACGCGCGGCCTGGCCATTGAGCAGTTGCCGGTCGGGGCCGGTGCCACCGAAGTGGCGCGACGAGAGCTCAGCGAAAGCCATGTCATTGACATCGTGCGGTCGGAGGCCGATGAACGACTCGCGGCGGCAGCTCAATTGACGGCTCCCGCGCATGCCGCTCGGGCGGCGCGGCTGCGCGAGGAGGCCGCCGTACTGCTTCGGCTCCTCGACGAAGCCGACGCCGCATAGCACTCCCGCTTTGTACTTCAGCCCGGCGAAGCCAGCGGGGAGGGGAGCTGGGCCAGGTCAGCCGATGGGGTTGACGAAGGTGACCGGGTGGGTGGCGCCGTCCTGGTGGACGAGCGGGCCCCAGGGCCACTTCAGCGTCAGGGCGGTGGTCTCGTTGGGCGGGGTGACGGCCACGGTCCGCGGC
>NZ_LGCW01000017.1:0-29871 GCF_001279365.1 Streptomyces sp. NRRL F-5755
CCCGAGCAGGGCGCGGCCACGGCAATCCGGCTCGCCACGCTGCCCGACGGCGGCCCGACCGGCTCGTTCTTCAACGACGACGGAGTCATCCCCTGGTGATCCCGATCCTTTCGTGATCATGCCGTAGGCCCTGGCGGTGCTCGTCGCGACCGCGGATACGGAGATCAGTGCGTGGGGTACTGCCGCTCCCAGCCCGACAGGCCCTCCCCGGCCCGGCACCTCACTCCGGTTGACGATCCAAGCCACCCGGGAGCGACGCCGGGCAAACGGGCCGTCAGGATGCCGACCCAACCCCATCGTCCGCCACCGAACGGGCAGCTTCCGCCTCGGGCACGGTGAGGGGACCGGGCACCATGGCCGCCACCGCGGCGGCGAGGTCGAAGTGGGAGTTCATACCCGGCTCGAACCGGCCGTAGGGAGTCACGCGGGTCCATAACAGCGGGGACAGGGCCTGCCGGGCAGTGTCGATGAGCCGCTTCTGCCGCTTCTCCTCGCTCGGAGTGTCCTGGAGGGGCAGAGTGTTTACCTGCACCAAAACGCGGACTGGAGCAGGTGCAGGGCGAGCATGGAGACCTCCTGGGACTCCTGGTCGGAGCCGGTCAGGTCACCGTCCTTGCCGTAGAACAGGTCGTGGTTGGCGGAGTTCCAGTTCTTCATGCCCTGGAGCCCGTCGTTGCTCTCGCGTGCGCGTCCTCTCGGTTCTGCCGGCGGTGTTCAACGCCCGGGACTGTAACCATCGCGCTGCCTGCTCCAACTCCCGGCAAGGCGGCGTAGTTTGCCGCCCCATTGCTACCTGATTTCCGAGAATTGAACCGCCTTGTCGTGATCTTGATGTGTGCGCTGGCGCGCAGGCGACCCGGCGCCATTAGCGTGGTTCGCGAGAATCAGGTCCGTCGCGGGGAGCCGGCCATGGCAAAGGAACACTTCGCCGTACACCCGGAAAAACTCCGGTCCCTGTCCGAGGCATTCACGCGGACAGGTGCCCGGCTGGAAGAGCAGCTCACGGTTTTTGCCAGCAAGGCGGAGAACGTGGACGATGCGTTCGGTGTGCTCAGCGAATCCACCGAAGCGCTGCAGAAGTACGTCGAAATGGTGCAGGCGACGGTCGTCAGCCTCCAGCCGCTGCGTCGGCAACTTGCCGGGTACGTGGGCGGCCTCAACCACTCCGCGGCCGCTTACGAGCATGCCGAAGCGCGGCACGCGTCCGCATTCCAGGGGACGTGACGACCGTGGCCGAGGAACAGCAGCACATCGAGAAGAGTTTCAACATTCTCAAGCCCGGCGGCAATCCCGAGGTATTGCGCAAATGCGCCGCGGCGTGGCGGGAAATGGCCCAGGAGCTGCGGACTGCGGGTGCCGACCTGAACCGTCAGGTGGGAGACCTGGACGAAACCGACTGGGATGGCCAGGCGGCGGAAGGGTTCCGCGCCCACTGGACACACACGAAAGAGCAGATCGATCACGCACTGCCCGACTTCCACCAGGTGGCGAAGGAACTGGAGCAAGCGGCCGACCACATCGAGGACACCAACAAGCAGATCGAGCATGTCCTTGAGGAACTGGCCGTCACCGCGGCCGTGGGCATCGGCCTGACCGTGGTCACGGCAGGGTTCTCCGACCTGGTGGCCGCGGGGAGCGCGGCAGCGGAAGTCGCCGAGGCAGGTGTTGTCGTCGCACGGCTCGGCAGGGTGCTCAAGCAGGTCGAGTCGGCCCTGGAGGCTCTCCGGCGGGTGATGCAGTCCAGCAAGCTCCTGAAATTCGGCGTGGAGTTCGCGACGAACACCGCGGGAAACTTCACCGGCAACGTGCTGGGCCCGGCTTTCACCGGCCAGGACATCACCTGGGGCCAGGACTTCCAGGACGCGGCGGTGGCCGGCGGGGTGGGCACCGTGGTGGGAGCGGGCGGCCGGGCACTGGGCACCAGGCTGCCCGGTGCGCTGGGCGATGTCGTCGGAGGCAGAGGGCTCGCGGGCAGGACGGTCACCGGCGCTGTCACCAGCGGGGCGGGTCAGACGGCGGTCGACGCGGTCGACATCGCCGACGGAAACGCGGGCGGCAAGACGAGCGACAGCATCATCCCCGACCTGATCACCAGCGCCCTTGGCGGCGCGGCGGTGCACGGCGGCGATACCTGGTACGACCGCGGCGGGCCCGGCGGCGGACGGCACCGGGATCCCGAGACCGGGCCCACCTTCGGCCCCAGCCGGGAAGCCGCCACCAACGGCGTCGTGTACGGAGATGCCAATGCCAACGAGACCGACCGCACCGCCGACCACCCGGACTGCCCGTTCGACCGGCCTCGTTCCAAGCTGACCGACCCGGACGGCGCATACAAGGAGTGAGGAGACAGCCAAGCATGTGGCGGTTCCGAAAAAACCTCCGCAGATACCGCGAGGATCCCGACTGGCATTACCGCAAGCGGGAATCCCGCGACTGGGTGCGGCAGTTCGGCGCGCCCGGCCACCCCTTCGGCCCGCGCGGCAACCACGTCAAACACATCCTCGAAGGACACATACGGGGCTACGAGGCGACGCTCTTCCACCTGGCCGCCGTACATAAAGGCGGCCGGCCCGCCACCGACGTCAGCATGTATTCCGTAGCAGTACTGGCCCTGCCTGCCGCGCTGCCCGCCACCGTCCTCTCCCCGGCCAGCCTCGTCCGCCGCCTGGCCGCACCGCCCCTCCCGCCCCGGGCCGGTACCCCCGTAGACCTCTCACCCGCCCACCGCCCCCGCATGACCGCGTGCTCGACCGACCCCGCCTTCGCCGGTCTGATCCTTACGGAGCAAGCGATCCGGAGAGCGGCGGACACCAAAACGGGCTGGCGCCTGCACGAAGCCCACATCATCGGCTGGATCAAGGAACGCAAGCCGTACGAGCGCATCATCGAGCTCGCGGAAACCTTGGCGAATGTCGTCGAGGAGTTTCCGGAAGCGGTATGGGGCTGGGGCCACCCCACCCCCGGATGCCCATCGGGGCACACCCCGTGAGGCGTCACCGGCCCCAGCGCACAGGACGCCGACCAGCGCGCCCGCTGCAGCTCTCTCCGCCGGCCGTCCCGCACCGCCCGAAGCTTGGCGCGACGATCCTGCTCGGTGACCGGGCGGTCGTTCGCGACGGCCAGGGCAGCCGGCCCTTCAATGCCGAGAAAGAGCACGGAAGGCACCCCGGCATCGGACCCTCCGGCCAGGTGGAGCTGGGCCTTGAGCTCGTCGCCGATCCGGCCGCCCGGAAGGTCGCTGCGACGGCGGGATCCGGCTGGGCACCGGGGCTGAGGGCGAGAACTGCGCCAGCGTGCTCCATCTTCGTCGTGCCGCCGCACCCGGGTCAGTGCGGAGATCGATCGGCAGCTGCCCGGCCTGTTCGACGGTGAGCGCCGTCAGGTCCTCGAGGATCGGCTGTGCGAGAAAGCCATTCATGAGGGCGGGGGACTTCGTACGGCGCCACGTGCAGGCCGCAGCTGAGCAAGCCCGCTGGGACGCCGTCCGTGCGGCTGCCCGGGAGCGGGAGGAGCGCGGGCGCCGGGCCGCGGCCACCGATGCGGTCCAGCGGGCGCTGCGTGTGAGGACTGCGGGTTTCAATGGGCGGCCGGGCTGCGCGAGGCGTGCGGCTACCGGCGCCGGACCGAGGCGACGATCGCGGAGGCCGGACTGGTCGCGGCCACCTGGTGTGCCGATCTGACCGACCCGGACGA
This sequence comes from Streptomyces sp. NRRL F-5755, assembly GCF_001279365.1. Taxonomy (NCBI): domain Bacteria; kingdom Bacillati; phylum Actinomycetota; class Actinomycetes; order Kitasatosporales; family Streptomycetaceae; genus Streptomyces; species Streptomyces sp. NRRL F-5755. The sequence continues at coordinate 3,694 of NZ_LGCW01000017.1, forward strand.
CGTCGCCGCCGTCACCGGCCAGGTCCGCGCGACGCGGGGCACCGGCGTCGAGGCCGCTCGCCAGCAGCTCCTGGAACTGGTGGAGCCGGGCGAGCTGGAGGCGGACCCGGCTGCGGCGGCGTCCGCACTCGCTTTCGCCGCGCTCCAGGCGGTGGAGCAGGCCCTGCCGGAGTACCGCAGCAGCGCCCTGGCGTGGCTGGGCCGCACCGAGGAGGCCGAGGCTGAGGCGCGGCGGGCGTACCAGACCGAGCAGAGGCGCCGCTGGTACCGGCACGGCGCGGACGCGGTCGCGGCGGCGACGAAGGCGGCCGACGCGACGAGGGAGCGCACCGCGCAGTAGCTGCTGGCGGCGCGGCTGGAGCAGCTGCGCGAGCAGGCCGCCACCCGGACCGAGACGGCCGCGGCCGCGCCGTGGACGGACCGGCTGGCCGAGGTCGCCGCGCGCCCGCTGGACGCGGACACGGCCGGGACGGTGCCCGCATGAGCACCGAGCTGAGCGGCGTCGACCTCGCGCGCCAAGCGCTGGTTGGGCCCGGGAGGCGCCGAGGAAGAACGGCGGCCCCCAGACGAAGAGGCCGAAGCGGCGCACTGGCACGGACGTACGGTGCGACGGCCGTGAGCTGGTCGGATTCGGCAGCGAGATCAGCCGGATGATGACCGAGCGCGGCCTGGTCGCCCCGGCCGCTGGCAGAAGCATCCTCGCCCACTTCGACACCATCCTCGCCGCGGCCGTACCCGAACCCGCCGGGCGCGCCCAGGACGTGATGTTCGACGTGGCACCTGCCGCCGGGACGACGTCCTCATCGTCCCGGCCTGCGGTCAACGAGCCGGTATCGGACGCGAACGTCCGAGTCCTGTACGTGCCCGCGGCTGAACGGTGAGGTCATTGGATGCAGGGTTCACCCTGCGGGTATGGCCCCGCTGATGAATGACGTGATTTCGCCGGTGACATACGACTCGCGTTCCTGGCGTGTCAGGTCCCGGTTCACCGCATGACGGATCTTGCTGAGCGCTTCCGCTGGGCTGGGCAGGGGAACATCCCAGATCTGCAGGCGTCCGTCAGTGCTGCCGCTGGCCAGGGCTTTTTCTTCGTTGCTGAAGTCCATCGCGCTCACCGGACCGATGTGTCCGGTGAGGGTGGTGCGCTTTTTTCCGGTGGTGACATCCCAGATGTGCACCGTACTGTCTCCGCGCCTGCTGGCTGCCACCAGGGCTCCCGAGTGGCTGAACGCTGCCGCCCCGACGGGGCCGAGGCTATGTCCCATGAACGCGGCTCGGACCTCGCCGGCGGCCACGTCCCACACCTGCACGTCGCCCTGCACGCTGCCGCTGCTCAGGCTGCGGCCGTCCGGACTGAAGGACAGGGCTGCGGAGGCGCCGGTTTGGCCTTCGAGGTCGTAGCGGAGCTGCCCGGTGGCCACGTCCCACAATCGGATTGTGCCGTTCTTGCTGCCGCCAGCAAGCGTGCGCCCGTCAGGGCTGAAGGCCAGCGACTCGGCCGGGCCCGTTGTATCTGCTAGAGGTTTCCGGGGGGCGATGTTCCATAACCTTACCGGACCCCCATGCCCGCGGCGGCGAGGAGGTGCAAGTCGGGGCTGAAGGCGACGGCCCCTGCGAGAGTCCGCTCAGCGCCAGCCGGAACGGAGAGCGTGGCCTCCGTCCGATAGGTCACGGCATTGTGCAGTCGTACGGCGCCATCGGTGCCGCTGCTGGCCAGGGTATGCCCGTTCGGGCTGAAGGCCACCGTGACTACCCGGCCGTGGTGCCTGGCGAGGGTGGCCCGGGCCTTTCCGGTGGCCCGGTCCCGGATCCGTACCGTGCCATCCGCGCTGCCACTGGCCAGGGCCCGCCCGTCCGGACTGAAGTCCACGGTCCTCACCGCGCCATGGTGCCCGGCGAGGGTGGCCCGGGCGTTGGCGATGGTCACGTTCCACAGCCGTACGGTGGTGTCGTCGCTGCCGCCGGCCAGGCTGAGGCCGTCCGGGGCGAAGGCCACCGACTCCACGTTCTTGGCGCCTCCGGTGAGGGCTGTCTGCGGTTTTCCCGTCTTCACGTCCCACAGCTGCACCGCGGTGTCATTGCCGCTGGTCGCCAGGGATCGGCTGTCCGGGCTGAAGGTGAACGGCACCGTGCGCTCGCCAGATGTCGCTGCACTGCCGGTGAGCGGGCCGATGATCGCACGCCTTCGGCTACTGGCCGTATCCCATAGCCGGACTCCGCCGTCCAGTGTGCCGATGGCCAGAATTCTGCCGTCCGGACTGAAGGCCAGCCTCCCCACGCCACCTGGAGACTCGTCAAAGACTTCTGGCGCATCGGGAAGACCTTGAAATGTGCCGCTGGCCAGATCCCGCATCTGCAGATCGCCTGCGGAGCCACCGATGGCCAACGTTCGCCTCTCCGGATCGAAGGCCAGTGCCGACACTGGGCCCCACGTGGCAGCGAACTTGGTGCGGATCTTGCCGGTGGCGACATTCCACAGCCGTAGACCAGGATTCTTGCCACCGGAAACGACGCCGTCCGGCTCCTGGAACACCTCTACCGGCACGGAGAGGACCGCACGTCAGGCCCTCGTGTCCAGGCCCTGCGCCAGATCATGATGCAGAACTACCACCGCGACGCCGCAGGACACCTGCGTTGGCGCACCGTCGAGAAGGAAGGCGGGCCCGGACTGCCGCCCTCGTCGGCGGCGGTCGTCTCGCCCTACGACACCTCGGCCCGCTATGCACGGCACGGACACATCATCAACTGGAAGGGGTTCGCCGCCCATCTGACCGAGACCTGCGCTCCCGACGGCCCCAACGTGATCACGGACGTGGCCACCACCGCGGCCACCACCCACGACAGCCAGGTCCTGCCCGGCATCCACACCCGCCTGGCCCGCCGCGGGCTGCTGCCCAACGAGCACCTGGTCGACGCCGGCTACACCTCTCTCTGCACCATCTGGAACAAGCCACCCGTGAACACCAGGTCACCGTCACCGGACCGCTGAAGAGCAACCCCACCCACCAGCACCGCCGAAACGAGGGCTTCGCCCGGGACGACTTCCATATCGACTACGACCATCAGCAGGTCACCTGCCCCCAGGGACAGATCAGCGCGGGCTGGCACGGCCCCTACTCGACCTCCTCGCCCACCGCGCCCCGTTGATCGTGGCCAGGTTCACCAAGAGCCAATGCCGCCCCTGCCCGTCCCGCACCCAGTGCACCAGCACCGCCGACAGCGCCCGCACCGTGGGCTTTCCACCACGAGAACTCCACGACCTGCAACTCCGCGTCCGCACCGAACAACAGACGTCCGAGTGGAAGACCCGCTACGCGGACCGCTAGCGGAGTGGAAGGCACGGTCAACGAATTCGCCCATGGACACGGCATGCGACGCTGCCGCTACCGAGGACAGGGAAAGGCGCACATTCAGCACGTCCTGACAGCCATCGCCGTCAACATTGAACGCCTCAGCGGATTGTCACCCGCGGCGGAAGCACCCGCGCCTCGCCGACCGACCGCCTTCCAGGACTATCTCGACCGACGCGAGATAGCCCGGTTGAAGTCCTGGCGAACTCTGGGCAGCTGACCTTGGCGGCGCCAAGGTCCCCGACAGAGTCAAGCTCAGCGAACCGGATACACGGCGTCCACCACCGTGCCGGTCTTCGTACGGCCAGGACAGCTTCATTCCGGAATGCCGGGCCACCTCCTACATGCTCGCGGGACCGGCCGACGCCATGAACGGGTCTGCCGGGTGCCTGGATCTGGTCAATGAGCCGTTAAATCGGTGCCTACTGAACACAGTTCGCGATGCTCATCTGCCTACGTTGGTCGGGCGCACTGATCACACGGCTCGATCACGGGAACCGCGATGGCACACGAGCATTTTTCGATACATCCCGCGCCGGTTACGGCGCTGGCCAGGGACTTCACGGCCTCTTCCGAACGCCTGGATGACCGCATCAGTACCTTCGCCACCCGTGCGGAGAACGTGAACGATGCCTTCGGTGTGATGTCCGAGTCCACCGAGGTCCTGTCCCAGTACGTGGAGATGACCCGCCAGACGGTGACGTCCCTGCGGCAGCTCAGTGCCGGGCTGCGGCACTACGCCGCGGGCCTGCAGCACACCGTTGCCTCCTACCAGGGCTCTGATGCCATGCAGGCACAGCAGTTCGGGGGGAAGTGACATGCCTGGTCAGGAACAGGAGCAGCAGCCGAAGATCGAAAAAAGCTTCGACCTGTTCAACCCCGGTGGAGACCCGTCTGTCCTGCGGGCGTGTGCCGAGGCGTGGCGGCACATGGCGCACGATCTGAAGAGCACGGTCGAGGCCCAGGACCACGAGGTCGCCCGACTCGGCGACAACTGGACCGGCGCCGCGGCCGATGCCTTCCACGCCCACTGGGAGCACACCAGAGGCCAGGTCGACAAGGCGCTGCCGCAGTTCGCAACCGTCGCCCGTCAGCTCGACACCACCGCTGATGCGATCCAGAAGGCCAACGATGAGGTGCACCGTGTGGTCGAGGAGATCGCCGCGACGGTGGCGATCGGCGTCGGCCTGACGGTGCTGACCGCGGGCTTCTCCGACGCCATCGCCGCGGGTGCGGCCTCGGCCGAGATCGCCGAGGCGACGGCGGAAGTCACCCGGCTCGGGCAGCTTTTGATCAGGGCCGCCAAGGCGATCGAGGCGGTGAAGAAGGCGATGGCGGGCAGCAAGCTGCTCAAATTCACCATCGAGTTCGGCAAGAACACCGGCGCCAACTTCATCGGCAACGTCGGCGGACAGGCGCTCACGGGACAGAAGGTCACGTGGGGCCAGGACCTGCAGGATGCCGCCGTCGCCGGCGTGGTGGGCGCAGGGGTGGCCGAAGGCGCGGGCAGGCTTGGCAACAAAGTAGATAAGTTGTCAGAAAGTACCGGAAAGCATGCCGCCGGGGAAGCGTGGGCTCCCGGCAAGACCATCGCCGCAGGGCTGGAGGGCAAGAACCTGCTCGGCAGGATGGCCGTGGAGGGTGTGGGCAGCGCGGGCGGGCAGGCCGCGGCGGACGGGGCAGAGATCATCATCGAGGGGGAGGACAAGGACATCCTCCGGGACGCGGCGTTCAGCGGTGCTGCCGGAGCCGCCGGCGGCGGCGCGAACCACACAGGCACAAAGATCAACGACGGCGGTGGCGAGCACCGCGCAACCGGCCGTAAGGGGCTCCCCGGATGGCAGCAGGTCCCCGCCGACGGCCTCATCTACGGCGCCGGCAACGCGGCCAACACCGAACTGGGCAGCTCTGACTGATCGTGTTCGAGGTCCGCAAAAGCATCAAGCGCTTCCGGGACGACCCGGCCTGGACGTACCGCAAGCGTGCCCGGGACTACCTCGACACGTTCGACCACGGCGGCTATCCGTTCAGCCTCGGCCCCGACGGCCTTGCCCTTCGCGATCTGCTCCAGGGAAGCTTCCGCGGCCGGGAGGTGAACCTGTTCCACCTCCTGGCATGGCAGCGTGGTCCCAAGGCCAATGTCGCGTGGACCTACTCGGTAGCCGTACTGCCCCTGCCCCGCGCGCTCCCGGCCACCGCGTTGACGAGCAGGCGACTGGCGGCATCCCATCGAGTGGGAAAGCGTCCCGCGCTCAACCGCGCCACGGGCCGCGCCAAGAACCTGCCCCACCTCGGCACCCACCTGGTCCGCTACTGCGCCGACGACCCCGACTTCGCTGCGCTCATCAGTACGTACGCCATGGAACGGCTCATGCACAACGCCCGCCTGGGCTGGCGCATCGAGAAAAACCGCATGATCGGGTGGACACATGGGAGGGAGACCTACGAGGACCTTCTGTCCCTCACCGAAACCCTCGCAGGCATCATCGACAACTTCCCCGGGCAGGCGTGGTGCTGGCCCAAGTGAGCTGCTGTGCACCCGTGCCGGACTCCCGCGCCGACGGCACGCTGCGGGGCCCGGACTCCGGCCCCTAGGACGGAAGCGGGCCAGGCGGTCACAGCAGGTACCGAAACGTCACGTTCTCGGAGGCTTCCCGTACCGCCGGGGCCTGCCAGTCTGGTCATGACCCCGCTCTCCAGGAGGCCGCGATGTCCCTGCCTTCGTCTGCGCTGCGGCCCGCGGCGGCCGTGCTGCTGGGCGCTGCGCTGCTCGCTGGCTGCACCGGCGGTGGTTCCGTCAGCGGCAAGCACCGCGAGAGCGCCGGGGCGTCCGGCGCCGCGCCGGCCCGCTCGGCCGCTTCCGGGAGCGGCAGTGCCGCCTCGTCGCTGATTCCTGAAGGGCCGGGCCCGCAGGCGCGCTACACGGTCCAGGCCCAGCCCGCTCCCGGCACGTGCCACTACCGCACCGTCCACGGTCAGCCGCTGCAGGATGCCTCCTGCACCCCGGGCGCACTGAACCCGGACGTCACCCAGGCGACGCTGAAGACCACCGTGTGCCGCACCAGCGGCTACACCTCCAAGATCCGGCCGCCGGTGTCCGTCACCAGCGTCGAGAAGACCGCGAACGCCCGCTCCTGCGGCTACACCGCGAGCCTGCACGACGCTGAGTACGCCGAGTACGACCACCTCGTCTCCCTGGAGCTCGGCGGCGACCCCAACGATCCGCGCAACTTCTGGGTGGAGCCGCCTTCTCCCGGCCACCGGCCCGGCAGCGGCCCGAACAACCCCAAGGATGCCGTGGAGAACAAGCTGCACGAGGCGTTGTGCGCGGGGCAGGTCACGCTCGCCCAGGCCCAGCAGGCCATCGCCATCGACTGGACCACCGCCCTGGCCACCCTCCAGCTCACATAAACGGCATTCCCGGTGGGCAGCATGCGCCCGGTCCGGACATCGCACCGGGCCATCACCGGACCGAGGTGGATGCAGTGGCCGCCCAGGAGGCCACGGCTGCGGAGGCACTGGGGTGATCCGTGTACTTGCGGCCCAGACGAGGCTGAAGCACGGGTACCAGCCTATGCGGGTACCTGACGGACGGACCCAACCCGGTCGTTGTGGTGCGGCGGGGTGGTCTGCGATGACGCAGCGACCGGCGGAGTGCGTGAAGGGCCGCGCCCGCGCTCGGCTACGTCCCGGCCGGCGCCACCGTGAGCTGTTCGTCGTCGACCGCCTGGAGGCCGACGGCACCCGGACGCACGGGGGTGCTGGACGGCGACACGATCACCCGGACGTTCACGATACTCAAGCCGGGGCGGCATGCCGCCGGGTGAGATGGGGCAGCTCGATGACCTCGCCGAGGCCTGCCGCGCCGACGGCCACTGGGACTTCTTCCTCGCGGCCACGGCGCTGCGCATCACCGGCGGGGCCGGCCCCCGCCAGCCCGGTCGCCATCCGCTGACCCCGGCCGCGGACCGTCGGGTTACGGTGGACGCCAGCTCGTTCGAGACATGAGGGTGAGGTCGAGGATGATGGCGGTGGCGAACACGGCGCAGGCAGCACCGGTGCCCGAGTGGCTCGTGAAGTTCATGGACGCCATCGACACGCTGGAGTTCGATGAGGGCTTCGCGCCGCTGACGGAGGACACCGACATGTTCTTCGGCACCGCGCACATCCACGGTGTCGAGGCCATCAAGGCGTTCTTCGTCAAGATCGACGAGCCCCTGGTCATCACGCACGAGGTCCTGGAGTTCTGGACCGCGGGTGACGGCGTCCGCCTTCTGCGGGGAGAGGCCACCATGGCCAAGAAGAGCGAACCGGACCGCGTGGTGCGCGCCCCGTTCATGCACATCTTCTACCTCGCCGACGAGGATCCGGTGCGCGTTCGTGAACTGCGCATCACAGCAGGCCCGTTGCAGACCGACGCGGTGATGTAGCCGCTCGCGCCGCCTGGGCGAGCTCGGGCCCGGAAGTGGCGCAATCGCAGCGGAAGAAGACAGAGGGGGCGAGGGTGGCGGGCCGGTCCGGTTCGTCACCGGCGTCTGGCCGCCGCCGGCCCGGCCCGTCGTGTACTCGTTGTTCTTCCCCGGGACCGAGGCGGACCGAAGCCACCCCGCCCTCCGAGCCGCCATGCACGCCAGGTGATCCGGCCTGCGGTCGACTGCAGGATCAGCTGGCTGCGGTTCTGGTCGACGGATCTGGACCGGTTGTTCCATTGGTCCAGCCCGGTGGTCGATCCTTGGTCCGTTCCCAGGTCCGGCGGAGTACGGTCAGATGCCCGGCGGTTGGCCGTAGAGCTGCGCCGGGTCGCCGGCGAGGGCAGATGTGACGAAGCGGCTGGGGTCGTCGACCAGCACCTCGATGGCTTCTGCCGGTACGCCGTCGAGGGCGGCGCGTGCGACATCCGCGGGGGCGATCTTGGGTGCGTCGCGTCCTGCCATCATGTCGGTGTCCGCAGCCCCCAGGTGTGCGCCTTGGACGAGCGTCTTCTGGCCGGTGAGTTCGACGCGTACGCCGTTGGTCATGTTCCACTCCGCGGTCTTGGCCACCGAGTACGAGCCCGCCCCTTCTGCGGTGGCCACCCACGACAGCACGGAGAGGATGTTGACGATCGCGCCCCCGCCGGTGGAGGCCAGGGTCGGGGTGAAGGCGCGGATGACTCTCAGGGTGCCGAAAAGGTGTGTCTCCAGGTACTGCCGGATCATGTCCGGGTCGTCGGCCAGGAGGTGTGCGCCGGTGTTGATGTCGCCGTTGTTGACCAGCAGCGTGACGTCCTGCGCTGCTACGGCCGCCTCTGAGATCGATTCCTCGTCCAGCAGGTCCAGGTACAGCGGCGTGATCCGCGGGTCCAGGGTGCCGATCGACTCCGGACGGCGAGCGGTCGCGTAGACCTTCTCGGCTCCGCGCTCCAGCAGTTGCTCGACGAAGCGCCGACCGATCCCTCGACTGGCCCCGGTCACGAGTGTGGTGGAACCGGCTACGCCCATGGTCACTTCTTTCTTGCGCGGGCGGCGGGTGCCTGGCCGGAGGGGTAGTCGCTGCGTCAGAACTGGTTCTCGCCGCCGTCGGCGTAGAGGTTGGCGCCGAGGATGAAGCTGCTCTGGTCGGAGGCGAGGAAGGCGACAACCGCGGCGATCTCCTCGGGGCGTGCCATCCGGCCCAGCGCGGTGTCCGCGGCGAGCTTGGCCCGGAGGTCGGCCGCGTTCTCCTGCCCGACCAGATTGGTGACTCCGGGGGTATCAACCGGGCCCGGCGAGATGGCGTTGACCCGGACGCCGCGGCCCTTGAGCTCGTTGGCCCAGACCCGGGCGAAGGACCGTACGGCGGCCTTGGACGCCGCGTACAGGCTGAACCCCTCGGCGCCGTTGTCGGCGGCGGTGGAGGCGTTCAGGATGACCGAGGCGCCGTCGTTGAGCAGCGGCAGCGCCTTCTGCACGGTGAACAGGGTGCCCCGCACGTTGATGTCGAAGACGTGGGCGAGGTCTTCTTCGGTGATCTGCTCCAGCGGTACCAGTGAGGCGGTCGCGGCGTTCGCGAAGATCACGTCCAGGCCCCGGCCGCGGGCGCGGACCGCGTCGTACAGCCGGTCCAGGTCGGTCAGGTCGGAGATGTCTCCGGCCACCGCGGTGGCTCTCGCCGCACCGATGGTCTCGACGGCCGCGTCGAGTTCGGCCTTGCGCCGGCCGGTGATGAACACGTGCGCGCCCTCGGCCGCCAGTCGTACGGCGGTGGCCAGGCCGATCCCGGTGCCGCCGCCGGTGACGACCGCGGTCTTGTCCTTGAGCTGGTACATGCTTTTGACCTCCAGAAACTTCAGTACTGATCGGTTCGGAACGCAACGGTAACAGACTTCCGTATCGCCCGGTACAGAACTAGTGGAGTGGAGTGCATGGGAACGCAGCGAGAGGCGCGGATCGGCCGGCCGAGGGGCTTTGACGCGGACGAGGCCCTCGAGCGGGCCATGCGGGTCTTCTGGGAGAAGGGCTACGTAGGTGCCGGCCTCACCGACCTGACCGGTGCCATGGGCATCACCCGTACCAGCATGTACGCGGCCTTCGGCAACAAGGAGAATCTGTTCCGCAAGGCGTTGGAGCGCTACACCGAGGGCCCCGCCTCCTATGTGGCCCGCGCCCTGGAGGAGCCGACCGCTCGGCAGGTGGCCATCGCGTTCCTCAACGGCTCCGTGCGGGCCGCCACCCGCCCCGAGTGCCCCGCCGGGTGCCTCGGCGTCCAGGCATCCCTCGCCGCCGGTGACACCGCGGGCGATGCCCGCGATGCCCTCGTCGCCTGGCGCAACGAGGGCACCACGCGTCTGCGTGACCGGTTCCGGCGAGCCGTCGCCGAAGGCGACCTGCCCCCCCCGACATCGATTCCGGACAACTTGCTCGCTACCTCATGACCGTCGCGAACGGCATCGCCGTCCAGGCCACCAGTGGCGCTACCCGTGACGACCTGCGGCGGGTGGCCGACATGGCGCTGCGGAGCTGGCCGCCCGCCTGACCGGCTGCCGTCTTCGCCCGCGCCGCCCGCCCGGTGTTCGTGCTCGTCGTGCTGACGGCGGCGGCGCCGAGGGCGCCCAGGGCGACAGCCCGCAGGAGAACCGTGAGTCCGCGTCGCCGGAAGGCGGGGCGGCCGATCCTGTGGAGCGAAGTGGCCATGAGGCGTGCAACTTTCGCGCTCGGTCGGTCGTAGGGGATCGCTTCGTGTGACCGCGTCCGGCCGTCGCAGAGCGTCGGTGCTCAGGAGGCGCGGCAGGCGGTTCGTCCGGCCTCTCGTGCGGATGCGCGTGATGTCAGCCGGCCCGTACCGGTCGTCAGCGAGGCGGTCGCCGGCGGAGGCGATGCCGGCTGGTGTCCGCGGTCGTCATCCGGCCGGGCTGTCCGAGGGCTGGGGCTTGCCGAGCATCTGGCAGATGGCCGCTTCGACGAGGGCCTTGTTGTTGGTGGCGGCCTTCTTCTCCTTGATGCCGAAGTTCGTGCTCGTCAGGACGGCGACGCTGCGTCGGCCGCTCGCGTCGGTGTAGATCTCGCTGGAGTAGCCGGGCAGGCCGCCGGTGTGCCCCCAGACGGTGCCGCAGGTGGTGTCCACCCGCATCAGCCCCAGTCCGTAGCCGCCGCCCTCCTCGGGAGCGTCGACCGTGGTGCGCATCTGCTCCAGCTGCGCCTTGGGCAGCAGCTTGCCGGAGACCAGCGCGGTCAGGAAGCGCTGCCAGTCGTGTGCGGTGGAGACCATGCCGCCGGCTGCCCAGGACCAGCTCGGGTCGATGGCAGAGGTGTCGATGTTGTCCCCGGAACGCTCAGGACCGGCGAATCCGACGCCTTCGGGCAGGTCAACGGTCCCGGAGAGGATGGCCTTCAGGCGCTCGGCGTCCGGCTCGTAGCCGGTCACGTGCTGCTGGCCGGTGTTCCAGCCGGCCTTCGTGGCGAGGTAGGAGTCCTTCATGCCGAGCGGCCCGGTGATCTTCTTCTTGATCAGCTCGGCCAGGCCGCTCCCGGTGGCCTTCTCGAGAATCAGTCCCAGCGCCTCGTAGTTGGCGTTGCTGTACGAGTACGTCTCGCCGGGCTTGGCCGGCGGGGCCTGTGCGGGCGTGATGGCGAGCAGCTTCTGCGGTGTCCAGGCGCGCTTGTCCTGACCGGTGAGGGAGGGCAGGAATTGCGGGGTCAGCAGGAAGTCGCCCAGGCCGCTGGTGTGGTTGAGCAGCATCCGTACGGTGATGTCCTTGCCGCCCTTGACCAGTCCGGGCAGCCACTGCTCCACCGTGTCGTCGAGGCCGATCCTCTTGTCGGCGACCTGTTGCAGGACGAGGGTGGCGGTGACCGTCTTGGTGTTGGAGCCGACCCGAAACCGGTCGCCGGCGGCGATGCGGTGGTCGTCCTTTGTCCAGGCGGCCTGCCGGGCGAGCTCGACGGGCTTGCCGTCGCCGGAGTCGATGCGGACGATGACGCCCAGGGAGCCGGTGTCCGCCGCCTTCTGCGCGAGGCCGGCCAGCCGCGCGGCGGCCGCTGTGCCGGCCGCGCTCCGCCCGGCCCCGTCCGACCCGGCATCCGAGCAGCTCACGAGCGCCGCGCCCATGCAGGTCGCCAACGCCATGGTCAGCGCCCTCCGACGGATCCGGTGACGGCGCGACGGCGTGTGTGAGGACATGACAAGTTCCCTTCGGCGTGACAGTTGCTGCGCGCGCAGAGGGACCTGGCAGTCACCCGTCGGGCGGCCTGTCGGCGGGTCCCGCGCACACTGACCATTCAGTCAGCGGCGCGCACCCGGTACATCGCTCGAAGGCGGGCTTCCCGGCGACGCGTGGTCACTCCAAGGAATGACTCCGAGGTACCCGGCATCTCGCCGCCCCGCCCGCCCACCGGGGCGGTCAGGGCAGGGTGCTCCTGGCCAGTACCGCCGCCTGCGCCCTGCTCTGGCAGCCGGTCTTCGTGAGCATGCGGCTGACGTGCGTCTTGACCGTGTGCAGGCTCACCATGAGCCGGTCGGCGATCTCGGCGTTGCTCAGCCCGTCCCGGATCAGACGCAGTACGTCGACCTCCCGCTCAGTGAGGTCCCTCAGCCGGGCCAGCTCCTGGTCGCCGGGCCGGCGCTGGCCGCTGAGATGGCCCTCGATGATCCGCTGGGTCACCGCGGGGCTCAGCGCGCTGTGCCCGGCCGCCGCGGCACGGACCGCCCCGGTCAGCTCCTCGTACGAACTGTTCTTCAGCAGGAAACCGGAGGCCCCGGCCGCCAGCGCGTCGTCGACGTACTCGTCCAGGTCGAACGTCGTCAGCATGAGCACCCGGCTGCGCCCCGGCCCGAGCAGTCTGCGGCGGCCCAGCTCGGCCAGCGCCCACAGACCGTTGCGGCGCGGCATCCGGATGTCCATCAGCAGCACGTCCGGCCGCAGCCGCGCGCACGCCTCGACGGCTTCCTCACCGTCGTCCGCGGTGCCCGCCACGGTGATGTCCGCCTGGCTGTCCAGGATCGCGCTCAGTCCGGCGCGGATGACCGGCTCGTCGTCCACGACGAACACGCTGATCTGCTCAGACATCCACACGCTCCAACGGCATCGTGGCCACGACCCGGAAGCCGCCGTCACCGGTCGGGCCCGCGGTGAGTCCGCCGTCCAGCGCCCCCACCCGTTCCTCCATGCTGACCAGGCCGAGCCCGATGCCCGCGCCGGCCGTGCCGCGCCGCGGGGCGCGACCGTTCACGATCTCGCACCGCAGTTCTCCCGCGACGCCATCGACACTCACCCGGACCGGCGCCCCGGGCGCGTGCCGACGCGCGTTGACCAGTGCCTCCTGCACGACGCGATACGTCGCCAGCTGCACCGGCCCCGGTACGGACTCCGGCGCGATGCCCATCGTCAGCCCGGCCGTTCCTCCCGCGGCACGGTGACTGTCCAGCAACGCCTCCAGCTCACCGAGGCCCGGCACGGGCTGGAGAGGGGCGGCGTCCGCGGGATCGCGCAGCATCCGCAGCAGGTCACGCAGCTCGCCGCTGCTCTGCCGGCCCGCCGCCGCCAGCCCGTCGGCCTGGACGCGGGCCCAGTCGGGCAGCTCGCCGCCGCGGGCCCGCAGGGTCTCCGCGTGCACGACGAGCAGGGTCAGCGAGTGCGCGACCACGTCGTGCATCTCTCCGGCGATCCGGGCCCGCTCACGTTGCGTGGCCTGCGCCGCCTCCAGGGCCTGTGCCCGGCGTGCGTCGGCCGCCCGCCGCTCGGCCGCGGCCAGGAGTTCCTGCCGGGTCCGCGCGGCGAACCCCAGGGCCCACGCCAGCGGCATCGGGGCCAGCGCGGCGAGGACGTCCAGGCCGCCTCGGAAGTCACCGGAGTCGGTCGTCATCCGGTTCAGCCACAGACCGGCCACGCTCAGCACGCTGACGCCGAGGACCGCCGATACGGTCCGCCTCCAGCTCGCGACGTGGTTGCCCAGGCTGTAGAGCAGCACCGCCAGGGGCAGAAAGACCAGCGGCGACAGCTTGGCTCCCGCGCCCGCACTTCCCACCAGCGCAGCCAAAAAGGCCCCGAAACCCACGACGAAAGCGGTGGTCGGCAGCCGCCGCCTCAGCAGCAGGACCCCCACGCCCACCGTTTCGTACACGGTGAGCGACGTCCAGGCCGGCCCGGAGGTGTCCACGTACGGCTGCGACAGCAGCGCCGGCAGAAATGTCAGCACGACCAGCCCGGCGTCAGCGCCCCACCCGGGCCACCTGCCGTCCATTACTCTCATCCGCCCGACCCTATGACCTCGCACGCGGGCCTTCATCACTCCAAAGAGCCACTCGCACGCTGTCGTGGCTCGACCAGCCTCACCGAGGACCAAAGGGCCCGCTCCGCCGACGGCACCACCGTGGCGACGCTCCAAGAAGCGACCTCACCGACGGTGGTGGGGACCTTTCCCAAGTGAGCGTCCGTCGCCGTCGGTGAGGCGGAGCGTGAGTCCGGCGCGGCCGTGTGGCTGTGTCACTTTCGAGGGGAGTCATTTCGAGGTGGCTTGGGGAGTCGTTTCGCGGCAGCAGGCAAGATCAATGTCAGTGACTTTTGATGTCACTCCCGGCTGTCAGTGCCGGGTGGGAAACTGCCCGTCATGATCGGACCGAACCCGAAAGAGGACCTTGTCCGGTACTTGCAAGAAGGGCGTGACGCCCTGGTGTGGAAGCTCGATGGGCTCTCGGAGTACGACATCCGCCGCCCGCTGACCCCCACGGGCACGAACCTGTTGGGGCTGGTCAAGCACGTCGCCAGCGTGGAGTTGGGGTACTTCGGCGACACGTTCGGGCGGCCGTTCTTCGACGAGGAGCCACCGTCCTGGTGGTATACCGAGGAGTCAGAGCCCAACTCGGACACGTGGGCCTCGGCGTACGAATCACGGGAACAGATCGTTGGGTTGTATCGCCAGGCGTGGGAGCACTCCAACAGCACGATCGCGGCGCTGCCGCTTGACGCGATCGGTCACGTCCCGTGGTGGCCGGAGGAACGTCGAGAGGTGACGCTGAACCACATCCTGGTGCGCGTGATCTCCGATACTCAGCGGCACGCCGGTCACGCCGACATTGTGCGAGAGCTCATCGACGGATCCGTCGGCTATTTGCAAGGCAGAGACAACATGCCACCAGGGGATCAGGCGTGGTGGGAGGGCCACCGGAGCCGACTGGAGCGCGTGGCGCGGGAAGTGAACGGCTGATCTCGCCTGCTGCCGACCCCGTTGGTTCCGGGGGCGGCGATGCGGCACCGTTCAGCCGGCTGCGGTCTGCTCGGCCAGGGCTTTGGTGTGGGCGAGGCGATAGGACTCGGTGCCGGTCTGGATGATTGGCGCCGTTGAAGGTGAGCCGGTCGACGGTGGCCGCGCAGAGCCGGGGGTCGGTGAAGGTCTTCGTCCAGCCGGAAAACGACTTGTTGGAGGCGATGGCGACGCTGTTCTTCTCCTCACGTTCGGTCAGGACCTGGAACAGCAACTCGGCTCCGCGCCGGTCGAGTTCCATGTAGTCGAGTTCATCGATGCATAAGAGACCGACACGTCCGTAGCGGGCGATCGTCTTGGACAGCTGCTTGTCGTCGGCGGCTTCGACCAGCTCGTTGACGAGTTTGGTCGCCAGCACGTAGCGGACGCGGAAGCCCTGCATGGCGGCCTCGGTGCCCGCTGCGCTTCCGCTGCCTGGGCTGCGAACACATGCGGCGGACCGGGCGCGAGCGCAGGTACGGTCACCCCTGGCGCCGTCTCGCCGCCCCTCCCCGTGCTGCGCGGGCCGGCCGACAGCCCCGAGATCGTCGCCGACTTCCATGCCATGGAACCCTTGGACGAGGCCGCGGCGCGCGCATTCGACGAGCTGCGCGAGGCCATGCTCGCTGTACTCGCCGGCACGGCCCTCGAAGCCGGCGACCTGGTCATCGTGGACAACCGCGCCGCCGTGCACGGCCGCACAGCCTTCCGGCCCCGCTACGACGGGCAGGACCGGTGGCGGCGGCGCTGCTTCGCGGTCGCCGACCTGCGCCCGTCCCGTGCCATCCGGGCCGCCGGATCCCAGGTGTGCGCGCCACTGGGGCCGGTGAGCGCGCCATGAGAGGGCACGACCGTCTCATGCCTGGCCGGTGGGGGCCTCTGCTTCCAGGGCGGTGAGCAGTTCGGCGAGGGCGGGCAGCGACCGTTCCAGCGCCTCGCGGCTTTCCGGGCGCAGGCCGGCCAGGGCACGGCGCAGGGCGGCGGTGCTGGTGCGGTCGTAACGGTCGAGCATGTCGAGGGCCTTGGGCGAGGCGGTGAGGTGGGCGGTGCGCAGGCTGGTGGGGGAGGGGGTGCGTTCGACCAGGCCCGCGGTGGTCAGGGTGCGGATGAGGTTGCTGACGGTGGAGGGAGCCGCCTTGAGCCGGGCGGCGGCTTCGCGCGGGGTGATCGTGCCGGCTTCGGCCAGGACCCGCAGGAGTTCGATCTGGGCCTCGGGAAGGTCGGGCAGGCTCTCGGAGCGGCGGGTGCGCAGTACGGCTCGGCGCAGGGGGCCGAGGAGTCGGCCGAATTCGGTCGCGGTGTCCATGACTCCATTGTGCCCCAGCTAACATTTTGCTCCAAAACAGTTTTGCTGCAAAATGAAGGGGCGGATCCGTACTCATCCCATCCGTACGAGGAGGACACCATGACCACTGTCGCCGACCCCATCCCCGCCCAGGACCTCTCCGGGATCGTCGGCCACCGCTTCATCTACACGTACGCCAACGGCTGGCAGTACGAGATGTACGTGAAGAACGACCACACCATCGACTACCGCATACACAGCGGCCACGTCGGCGGCCGGTGGGTCAAGGACCAGGAGGTCGACCTCGTCCGGCTCGACGAGGACAGCTACAAGGTGTCGTGGACCGAGCCCACAGGCACCTCGGTCTCCGTCAACGTCATGCCCGGCAAGCGCCGCCTGCACGGCGTGATCTTCTTCCCGGACTGGATCCGCCGGCACGGCGAGCGCACCGTCTGCTACCAGAACGACCACCTGGACGCGATGCGCGCCTACCGCGACCAGGGCCCGACCTACCCCATCTACGTGGTCCCCGAGTTCGCGAAGATCACGCTGTTCGAACACGTCGGCGCCGATGACGACTCGGTCGTCTCCGTCGCTCCCGGCGACCTTCCTGCCGGCTGGTCCCGGCGCACCGACTGACTCATCCGCCCGCGCCGGCCGGACTGGCCGCTACTGGTGCCCGGTGCCCGACGCCGATGTCCGAGCCACCTGCGGCGCTTCGCCCGCAGCTGGCCGGACGGCTTCCGTACCTCCGGCACGCAGGCGGAGGGCGCTGCGGCTGGCGGACCCACCGTGACCTCTCCGGCGGGACAGGATCCCGCCGCGGTGGAGCGGTTTTGGACGGCGGAGCTGATGCGGGAGGCCGAGCCCTTGCCGATGCCGGAGCTCGATGAGGATCACGAAGCGAGCGGTCCGGAGGCGTAGGCGGGCCGTGCTGGTGACGTCACCGGCATCTGGACGCCGTTGGCCTGGGCCGCCGTTCTTTTCTTGCCCGGGGAACGAAGCGCACTGACCCTGTCCTGGTGCAGGGACCGGAGGTGGCCACCCCGTGCGCGATCTGCCGCCCGGAGGCGGCGCTGCGCATGCTGCCTCCGCCTGCGGATGAATAGTTCTGAGAAGTGAAGGCGAGTGGCCCTTCATCACCATAAGAGATGCCTTCGCCCGGTTCTGCCGGGGACGGTTCCCAGATGTCCACTATTCGTGGACATGCTCCAGCCGCCCGATTTCTGCGCTCTTGCGCTTCGAGCCACTTCGGTTCCAGCGGTAACCGGCCAGGCATTGGGCGCGCTTCGGTCAATACGTGCTGCTGTTGCTGAGGTCCGGCCCATCCCCACCGTAAGCTCTTCGACTTGGGCACGATTCGCACAAAGGTTTGAAGGATCCTACGAGAAGGATGCGAGCCTTCGTGCACAGAACCAGACAGTGGACGACTGGCCACCGTTTCTTATCCCGCGCCGCCATCGGCGACTCCCGCTGCGGGACCGGAAGCCAACGCGCTTGCCGCTGCCGATGGGGGGCAGCCGACCGGTCTCGGGCAAGAACCTCCAGGCCGGTCCCGCGTTCACCAAGGACTCTGCCGGCGTCTGGCAGTCCAATCGCACCAACGTCACCCTGCGCAACACCGTGACCGACGCGGACGGCGACGCGGCTAACTTGTCCTTCCAGGTCTACACCACCGACGCCAGCGGTAACCCGAAAACCCAGATCCAGCTCACCAACCCCGACACCGGCAAACCCGCCGCCTACGGCATGGTGGTGGCCGACTTCGTGGCGTCCGGCGGAACGGCGAACGTCACCATCAGGTACGAGGACCTGAAGCCGAACACCACCTACGCCTTCCGCACCAGCGCCTACGACGGTGCACTGTACGAGACCCAATGGTCGTCCTGGGCGAAGTTCCACACCCGCGGCCGGGCGGTGGATATCAAACTGCCCGAGCCGAACAAGAACGCTCCGGCCGTCAATCAGGACGACTTCCAAGAGCCCCAGAAGATCCCTCAGCCGACCATGACATCGGTGCCCCCGGCACAACCGCCCACCGGCCTCAGCCCCCAATCAGACTGGGACTGCGGCGACATCAACCCGAAGACCGGGATCCAGCCGTGCTCCCGGATCGTACCCGGCGTCAGCAAGAGCGCACGCCAGCCGCTCGCCGAGCGGGCGCGTTCAGGGCTGCCCCATCTCGTCGACTGGTGCGAAAAGTACAGCTCGCACATCAAACGGTACGGGGCATGCATCGCGGGCTTCACGTACGAGTACAAAGGCGTCGTCGTGAAGGACGGCAAGCCCACCGGGGAGATCCTAAACGCCTCATGGGCCGTCGGCCAGGAGATAAAGCTCTCTGGAAACTCCGGGACGTTCACGCAGCAACTCATCCTCGTGCCGGTGGAAGTCGACCCGAAATTCGTCTCGGTCACGCTCGACGTGCAGTTCGACTGCCTCACGGCCGACAAATGCTCGAACGGCCCGCAGACTTGGGACGGCGCTTTGGAGTGGACAGGTGCGGACCCGATCTCACACAACGCGATCGGAAAGATCAATCACACCTGGACTCCGGCAGACAGCGACGACCTGCTTGACCTGTCCACGACGATCACGGCCTACTCGCCGGTGGCAAACGCGTCCGCAACCCGCTGGCAGTCCGGCAGCGCGCAGATCCGCTGTGACACGATTGCCTCCACCACACCGGGCTGCGCCTTCTACAAGTACATCCCCACCTGGGTGATGAACTTCGCCAAGACTCCGCCGGCCGTTGCGCACGCATGGCTGATCCAGTCCAAGTTGCCCAACCACCCCGGCAGCAAGACCGCCAAAAGGCCGATGTTCTTCCTGCCCGCCGAGGACAAGAACGCCCCCCCCGCCGCAA
This sequence comes from Streptomyces sp. NRRL F-5755, assembly GCF_001279365.1. Lineage (NCBI taxonomy): Bacteria > Bacillati > Actinomycetota > Actinomycetes > Kitasatosporales > Streptomycetaceae > Streptomyces > Streptomyces sp. NRRL F-5755. The sequence continues at coordinate 22,891 of NZ_LGCW01000017.1, forward strand.
CCCTGACGACAACCGCAAGGTGATCTGCCCCGACGGCTGGGCAGCCACCTACGGCAACCCTGACGCCACCACCGTCCCCGAGATCATCACCGGCGACAAGGCATCCTGCGACGAATTCGCCTATGCCTCCAGCTACAACTCCGGAGGCATGCCCTCCGGCATCGGCGGCATGAACCAGGTCGACACCGGCAACGACTGCGCGCAGACCTATGCCACCCGCGTCAAGCAGGGCGAATGGCACCTGTACGACGACATCCGTGAAGCTGCTCCGACCTGGAAGGAAGTATGCGGTCGCTCGGCCATGTCGGGCTGGATCAACTCCACCTCGATGGGCGGGGCCTTCAGCTCGGGCTTCTCGGGCAAGTACCGGCTGCTGGACAAGGACCCGTACTGGGTGGACTTCCCGCAGTTCACACACTGCAACGCATCCAAGGCGACCGTAGCCTGCACGATCCCCAAGCCCTGACCGATTACTGACAACCGGTGGGGCATAGCACCAGTCCTACGCTGTGCCCCACCCGCTCTTCGTCACGAACAGAGGGAACCAGCAGTGCCCGAAGATCTTGCCTGGATCGCCGACGCCTGGCGCGGCACCAACCTGAACGCTGGCGACCTCTACATCACCTGCGCCCGCGGCCTCAGCCCCCAGCAGCTCGCCGAACGCATATCCGACCACGAGCCTGTCGAGATCGGCGCTGCCCTCACCGGCCGGGAAGCATCCGCCCTGGTCGACCTTGCACAGATCTACTGCGTCGGCCGTCTCGGCCAAAGCGGCGATTGGTCGTTCATCGTGGAGTCCGGAGGCAGCGAAGGGTGGGCTCTCGATCCAGCAGTCTCCCGAGACGGTGCCGAGGTCCTGATCTTCGACCCGCGGCCGGACGACCCGCCCTCCTTCTTCTGCTACCTCGCCGATGGTGAGCTGCAGCTGCACTTCGGGCTGGGCGCCGGCTACTACTCCAGCGGCGCCCAGCCCGACCTGCTGCGCCCAGCTCTGGAAGCCGTCGGGGCCATCGCGCCGGAAGACTCCCTCGACGACCTGCTCGGCGACGATGAGGAACTATCGCCTCACGAAGCCAAGCGCAGGGCTCTCCGGGCCATTGGGGAGCATTTCGGTCTGGCCCTGTCGCGGCAGGTGCTTGAGAGCGGGCAACTTCCTTCCGTCGTCACCCGCATCTCGCCCCCCTCATCCTGGTAAGAGCCGGAGCTCGCCGTCGACGACCACCACCGGCGCACTCGCTACCCGCAGGCTGACCGGGTCGGCCACCCGGTACCGGAGGCAGCCGGGCACCACCGGACATCGACCGAGAGCCGCTGCTTATGAGCGCGAAGGCACCGAGCCTGGTAGCCATTGAAGTCGTTGTGCGGCAAAAGGACGCCCGCGTGGTCGGTGGGTGCTGGGAGCCTGACGGTTACGGACAGGAACAGGGATGAGGAGCTGCTGCGGGGGCGGGTCTACGGTACGGACTTCGACGACCCGCATCCGGGTCCGCGGCCGGGCCGGACGTACGCGGAGCTGGTGGGCGGGCCGCTGGACGGCCTGCTGGTGCACGGCGTGCGCCAGTATCAGGCGCTGGTCGCGCATCGCCTCCAGGGTGTCGGCGGTGTCCGGGCGGTCGGGGTCTGGGATGACGTTCGCCGTGAACCGGAGGATGCTACGGGCGATGCCCGGCGCCGCCGTGGTGGGGGCGTCTAGTGCCCAGTCCCGCAGCGCGGACAGCAGTACGCATCCGACCTCGTCCAGCGCGAAGGAGTCCGTGCACGGGTCGGGCTCCCGGTCCACGGCAGTGGCGAGCCAGGTGATGTCCTCGGTTAGCCGCAGCAGGACGAACGCCAGCTCCGGGTCCGCGTCCGCCCGGCGGCAGCGGCGCCACCCCCGTCTGCAGCGCCAGGAGGTAGTCGAAGCTCAGTTCCACATGAGCACGGTATGAACGGCCATGGCGCCCCGGGCCGGGAGGTCCGGGGCGCTGTTGTCTGCCGGGTCAGGCCAGGAGGAACGCGGCGGCGGTGACCGCGCCGCAGGACGCGCCGGCTATGGTCTGCGCGATGGTGTGGTAAGCCAGCGTGACCCGGGACCAGCACACCGCGAGGGTGAGCAGGTAGGCCAGCAGCCACCAGGGGGAGTGCACGACGGCGAGCAGGGCGGGGACCGCGGAGGCTACGGCGGAGTCCACGGAGATCTTCCAGACCGTGTTGACGGCCAGGAGGACCACGGTCATGGCCCACAGGGCGAGCATGGCGACGAGGATGCCGGTCGGGGCGTGGCCGAGGACCATGACGAGCGCCCCGAGCCCGACGGACGTCAGGATCACCAGGAAGATGGGGCCGCGCTTCGTACGGTCGACGACGTGCCGGTCACCCCAGGTACCGCGCTTGCGCTGCCACTCGATGTACCCGGCCGGGACGAGACCGGCGCACAGCGCGCCCAGCAGGCCCCACGGCAGGCCGGTCCAGTCACCAGCGGCCGTCCAGCCGATGCCCGACATGCCCGCCACGAGGACGTTGCGGGGCTGAAGCGTGTCGGTCACGGCGCGCGCGGCCGTCGTGGTCGAAGCGGTGGTCGTCATACAGCTGTCTCCGCGGTGTTGAGCAGGTCCTGCACCTGTGTCCGCCTAATAGTGGCGGGGTGGTGCTCCCGGTCGGCCACCGGGGGCGTTCTCGTATCCGGGAGAGCCGCTGGTGCTGCGGCGCAGACGCCTGATGCGGCCGTGTCGCCGCTTGTCAGCATGATCACCGTCAGCCCGTAGCGACCCTGGACCTGGAGACGAGCCGGTCCACCATCGTTCGCTGACCGGGGTGAAGGCGTGAGCGCAGAGAGTTCCTCCGGTGCTCCGCACGGGCAGGGGAAGCGGGTGACGAAGCACCGAGCGGACTATCCCTGTGTGCTGCCGGGAGATCCGGCCTGGATCGACGACGCCCGGTACGTGCAGGAGATCCTCGACTGCCTCGCCGCCGCGGCGGCGGCCGCCCACGACCACGGAAAGCCCGACAAGTACGTCCTGGCGCACCTTCCGTATCAGGTCGCGGCTGACACCCTCGACCGGGTCCGATCCGACATGCCGCCCGCTCGCCGCGGCGCCGTGTTCCTGATGGCGCTGCCGGCTTTCGAGCTGGAGGCGCTGTGGGAGGTCCTGGGCGTCCTGCGGCGGGCACGGGATGCGGACGACGACGCCGAGGTCTACGACCTTGTCCGCGACTACGCCATGCGCTGCTTTACCCCGCCACGCGGTGTCGACGAGGTGGTCGCCGACCTGGAGCGCATCCTGGCCGTCCTCTCACTGGACATTCCGGCAGTCCGCACGGTGGCCACCACGCTGCTCCTCGAGGGCGAGCGTGGCGACGCCTTCCGCTGCGCTCGCGACGAGCTGTTCGTGGCGTGGCGGGCCGCCGGCCTAACGGGGATCCCAGGCTCATGAGCCCCGGGGCCTGTGGGCGGGCCCGGGGTCTCATGCGGCGGGGAGCGGTCAGTTTGAGTTGGCCACCAGCGGGGGCTGGTCCGGGGAACGCTCCCTCGCCCGCCAGCGGCACCCCGAACTCGCCATCGGTCTGGGCCGATGCCGCCTACCGGGGCCGTTTGCCGCCTGGGCCGAGGCGGAGCTTCATCTCACCGTCAAGACCACGAGCAGACCGCAGGGCGCCAAGGGCTTCGTCGTCCTGCCGCGCAGGTGGGTGGTCGAGCGGTCGTGGGCGTGGGCGATGCATGCCCGACGCCTGGTCAGAGACCATGAACGGCTGCCCGAGAGCTCCGAGGCGATGCTCAACCTCGCCGCCATCCGGCTCATGCTCCGGCGCCTGACCCGCCCTGCCGTCCACCCCTCGGCGGCCCGTCCCCGGCCGGTCGAAGAGGTGCAGGCGGCGTGACATCCGGACCGCTCTCACACGCCGCCGGACCAACGTCCTGTGGGCCATGATCCGGGACAGAACCCTCTACAAGGCATGCTGCTGAGTGCCCGTACCGCCGCGCAGCGGACAGCGTGGTCAGAGCAGCTCGCACTGATAACCATAGACCTCGAGGTCGTCGTTGTAGTGCCGCGCCACCCAGCCCTGGTACGGGCCCTCCGGCTTCGTGCACAGGAAGGCGTTGCCGTCCCTCTGTACGAGCTTGAAGTCAAATTTGATCGCGAAGTGGTACAGGATTTTGGAGGGGACGAGGGCCCCGTTGGACGCGACGCAGTGGTCCTCTCCGAACGCCCCCTTAGGATTCTTCACGTCGCGCTTGACCTTGTCGCAGGTGTAGGTGGGCACGCCGTCTGCCTGGGCCGGTACGGCGGTGAGCAGGCTGGCGGTGGCCGCCGCGGCGGCTATCGCAAGGCGGGCGTCCGTCGGCCCGAGCACGTCCACGGCGACGGGCCGGGCGGTGTCGGTGACGATCAGCCCCGGCAGCCGGTGTCTGCTGGTGACGACGGTGACGCAGCGGCGCCCGCCGGGCAGAAGCGGTCTGACCTGCTCGGAGTCGCGCGCGTTGTCCAGCACCACGAGGAGTCGGCGGTCGGCGGCCAGCGACCGGAACAGCGCGGCCGCGCCGTTGACCGACTCCGGTATCCGGCCGTGCGCCACACCGAGCGCCAGCAGGAACTCGCGCAGCACCTCCGTGAGAGAGGGCTCGCCCTGGTCGCCGCAGCCGCGCAGGTCGGCGTGGAGCCGCCCGTCGGGAAACCTCGCACGGCTGTGGTGGGCCCAGTGCAGCACCAGCGCCGTCTTGCCCACCCCGGCGGGCCCGATGACCAGACAGACGGGCGCCTCGCCCGCGGCGGCCCGGGACACAGCGGCGAGCTCCGCCGCCCGCCCGTGAAAGCCGCGCGGCGCGCGCGGCAGCAGGTCGGGCGCCCCTGTGGGCGCCACGGCATCCACTACGGCGACAGGCGGCAGCACCTCCGTCGCGGTGGCCCGGCGGGGCCGTCCCAGGCTCGCCAGGCGCTCCAGTTCCCTCGCGTCCTGCGGGCTCAGGCGCAGGGCTGCGGCCAGGGCGGACACAGTCCGGCGCTGCGGCCCCCGGGAGCGGCCCCGCTCCATGTATGACAGCGCCCGCACACTGATCCCCGCCGCCTGCGCCAGCTCCTCCTGCGTGAGCCCGGCGCCCTGGCGCAAGCTGTGCAGGAGCGCGCCGAAGCCGCCCGCGGCCGGTGTACCGGTACCCATGCTCAAAGCCCTCAACCAGGGCCCACCGGATGCGCACTTCCACCTGCAAAAGTATGCAGCACCCTACTTTTGCAGGTGGAATTGCCTATTGCGTCCAGGTTCCCTCGGGTTGGCTCAAGGGCGCACGAACGCGGGGCCGCCACCACCCGGCCGCCCCGCTCCGTCACTTCACATACCCCGTGTCCGCCGGCGAACCCCGTGCCGAACATCACCGAGAGCGAACCGACCGGTGTCACAAACGCGCTGTGCCCGCACCGCGATACCCACCTCTTGCCTGACCCCGCGCACACCGACGACTGCCGCGACCGCTTCACCGTCCCGGCATCCACCGGGTGCCGCTCCGCACGGACCCGATGCCGTGCCCCACCGATTCCGTGGCTTGGCCGACGGGCACCGCCGAGGCAGCGGCCAGCAGGCCGCCCGCCGACTGCAGCCCTGCCAGCACGGGCCGCATGCCTGGTTCGCGTGGACCGGCAGAATTACGGCAAGACCTTACTTCTGCCGGTGAAACTTCCTGGTACGCCCCGCTTCCACTGGCAGGTGGAGGTCAACCACGCCATCAAAGCGATCGGCCTGAGCTTCAGCACCGACGCCGTCCGCACCCTGCCCACCGCCACCAGCGAGGTGCGGCTGTTCGAGGTCGACAACGGCACCATGACCCGCGTCCGCCTGGCGAAGGGGGGCTGGGACTACGAGCGCTACGCCGGCCACCGCCTCTGGGAAGGCGCCCGCGGCACCGTCGGCCGCTCGTACGACTTCTGGGCCCGCCACCGCTACCCACGCAGCCGCCTGTTCCCGACCCTGCACGTCGTCCTGACCGGCCTGCCCGAACACCGCCTCCAGCGCCGCCTTCAGGCTCTCGCCCGCGACGTCGAGGGCATCATCATCGCGGTGCTGGCCACCACGCTGCCGCGCCTGAAGCGCGGCGAGCCGTGGTCCGAGCTCGCCGTCGACGATGCCCCTCGCCGACGCGCCCGTTACCCGCAGGTGATCAGCCGCTGACCGGGGCGGCCGCCCCGGTGTCGACGGTCCGGTCCACCATTCGCTGACCGGGCGAAGGCTGCCCGCGTTGTCGGTGGGTGCTGGGAGCCTGGCCGATATGGACAGGGACAGGGATGAGGAGCTGCTGCGCGGCCGGGTCTACGGCACGGACTTCGACGACCCGCATCCGGGGCCGCGGCCGGGCCGTACGTACGCGGAACTGGTGGGCGGCCCGCTGGACGGGCTGCTGCTCGACATCACCGGCTGGACGCCGCAGGAGATCGCCACGGGCGCCGCGCTGATGACGGAGATCGGGCAGTTCGGCGCCGGCGGCCGGGCGCTGTACGGGCCCCGGCTGGGAGATGCGGGCCGGTGGGACTGGGACGGCGACATTCCCTGAGAACCGGGTTGCCGCCGGAAGGAGGGCAGCGGCTGCGGCGCGGCTCCCCCCGACGCGGACGGCGCGACTCCGGCGTCATGCGGTAGCTGGCTCCGGCACTTCGAGGCATTCGGCGACCTTCCGCGCCAACGCCGCGACATGGGGCGGCGGAAGGCCGCTGTCCAGCGAGGCGATATCGTCACTCAGCCGGGCCCGTAGCCCGTGCAGGCATGCCTCGGTGAACAGCCGCTGCGCGTCGATCTCGGACCCTTCTTCTGCATACATCTGCTGCTGGCGCTCAACGCGGGCTGCGTCGGCTCCGGTAGGCCGCGACGCTGGCCCGGTGTGAGCAGGTTCGGGTGCAGTACTGCTTCGAGCCGTTGCGCGAGAGGTCCACGAAGGTGGCCCGGCAGGTCGGCCCGGCACATACGCCGAGACGAGCGGGGCCGAGCGTGGCGATCACGGAGGCCAGTGCGCTGAGCGTG
>NZ_LGCW01000018.1:0-29727 GCF_001279365.1 Streptomyces sp. NRRL F-5755
CGTCCACCCCGTCCGCCCCACCCACTCCCGCCCCACCCGCTGCACCCGCACCCGTCCTGCCTTCGCCCGAACCACCTTCGCCCGAACCGCCCCCGGTCCCCCCACCCCGCACCGCGTCCGCGCACGCGTACAGCTCCGCCGGGCGTACGCCGCCCATGGCCGCGACCAGGTGCCCGTCGGGGCGTACGACCAGGACGGTGTGCGCCACCGCGCCCGGGTACGCCTCGGCGACCAGCACCTCGGCGCGCATCGGCAGGGCCTCCACCGCCTTCGACAGCCGCGGCATCAGGCCCGCCGACTTCCAGTGCCGCCGCTCCCACACGCCCGTGCCCGGCGCGACCAGCACCACCAGCAGCCCTTGGCCCAGCCGTGAGCGCAGCGGTACCTGGGACCCGTCCGGCGCCGTCACCGGTACCTCCGCTACCGGCGCGCCGACCGGAGTGCCCACCGGCAGCGACCCCGCCGGGTCGGTGACCGGCGCCAGGGGAGAGCGGGCGTACACGGGGGGCGCGCCGAGCGGGCCGCGCCCCAGGTGGCCGTCGGTGAGCATCGCCGTGTGGCCGCGGGCCGCACCCGGGAGCACCGCGCGCCACCGGCCGCCCCGCTCGCCGTCGCGCAGCAGCGGCAGCGCCCGGTCGGCCGCGCGCAGCCGGGCCGTCACCGCGCCGCGGCGCTCCGCCTGGTAGCTGTCCAGCAGGGCTTCCGAAGCGCCCTGGTGCCAGGCCAGCGCCAGCTTCCACGCGAGGTTCTCGGCGTCCCGCAGCCCCTCGTCCAGGCCCTGGGTGCCGAGCGCGCCGAGCAGGTGCGCGGCGTCCCCGGCGAGGAAGGCCCGCCCGCGCCGCCAGCGCCGCGCCAGGCGGTGGTGCACCGTGTGCACGCCGGTGTCGAGGAGTTCGTACGGCGGTACGGCCGGAACGCGCGGACCACCGGCGCCCGCGGGGGCGCGCGATCCGGCGCCAGCACCGTACGCACCCGCCTGCGACCCGCTCCCGGCACCAGAACCGGCCCCGCCCCCGAAGTCCACCCCGGCCCCCGACCCGCTCCCCGACGCCGCTTCGGCGCTCCACACCGCCAGCGAGTCGCGGATCCGGGCCACCAGCGCGTCCGGGGTGACCAGGTCCCGGCCGGGCGGCAGCAGCCAGTCCAGCCGCCACAGGCCACCGGGCAGCGGCCGGGCCGTCACCTCACCGCCGGACCCGCCGCCGCCCTGCCGCGCGGGCGAGCGGTGCAGCAACGCCTCGCCGGGCCAGGGAAGTTCCGTACGCAGCGCCGCCACCGCGTGCCGCTCGACCGCCGTACGGCCGGGGAAGCGCACCTCCAGCAGCTTGCGGACCGTCGAGCGCGGGCCGTCGCAGCCGACCAGATAACTGGCTCGCCACCAGGCGCCGTTGGGGCCGCGGGTGTGGGCGCTGACGCCGTACGCGTCCTGCTTGAGCTCGTCGAGCCGGCTGTCCGCGACGATCCGGGCCAGGGGCTCGCCCGCGAGCGCGGTGCGCAGCGCGCGGGTCAGCGCGTGCTGCGGCACGTGCAGGGGGGAGGGGGCCTCCGGGCCGAACTCGACCCGTTCCAGCAGGCGCCGTCGGCGCACCGCGCGCCAGGCCGTCCAGCGCGTGCCCGTCGACTCCAGGGCCGGGCCGCAGCCCAGCCGGGTCAGGAACGCGGTGGTGTCGGGGCGCAGCACGACCGTGCGGGCGGGCCGTGGATCGATGGCGCCGGGGGCTTCGTCCAGGACGACGCTCGGAACGTCGAGGCGGGCGAGGGAGAGGGAGAGCGCGAGGCCGACCGGGCCGGCCCCGACGACGATCACCGGGTCCACGGCGTGGCCACCCCGGTGCGCGGATACTTACGGGACGTACAGGAACTGGCAGTTGGAGCCCGGTGCGCGATCACACAGCGTATGCAACCCACTGCGGGCGCCCGCGTCAAGTGACGGGGGCAGCGGCGCGCGCGGCACTGCCCCCGTCCGAGGTGTCACGCCGTCAGGTACCGGCGCCGCCCCCGCCGTGGATGTCCGGCGGCCGCCGGGTGTCGACCGGGCCGCCGGGGGTGCCGTCGGCCGCCTCCAGCGCGTCGGAGGCGGTGACCGGCTCGGCGGCCCCGGCCATCACGATGCCGGTCTTGGCCCGCCGGCCGCGGCGCTCGATCCAGTTGGCCAGCCCGGACAGCGCCAGACACATCGCCACGTAGATCGCGCCGGCGACGATGATCATCGGCACGTACGGGTTCTCGTCGTTGACGACGATGGTGGCGGCCATCTGCTGGATCGTGAACAGCAGCTCCTCGAAGGTGATGACGTAGCCGAGCGAGGTGTCCTTGAGGGTCACCACCAGCTGGCTGATGATCGTCGGCAGCATCGCGCGGATGGCCTGCGGCATCAGCACCGTCGTCATGACCTGTGTCTTGCTCATGCCGAGCGCGTACGCCGCCTCGCGCTGGCCACGGGGCACCGCGTTGATACCGGCGCGCAGCACCTCCGCCTGCACCGCGCCGTTGTAGACGGTCAGCCCGATGACCAGCGCCCAGAACTGCGGGGTGTCACCGGTCAGCCCCAGCTCCTCCTTGTAGGAGAGCAGGATCACCCACAGGGCGTAGATCGTGATCAGCAGCGGGACGGCCCGGAACACCTCGATGAAGCCGGTCGCCAGCCAGCGCACCGGCTTGTGGTCGGAGAGCCGGGCGACCGCGAGCAGCACGCCGAGCGCGACGGAGAGCACCGCGGCCACCGCGAAGACCTGGAGGGTCGTCAGGACGCCGTTGCGGATGTTGGTCCGTACGCCCGCGTTGTTGAAGATGTTCCACATCTCCGGCGCGAACTGGCCCTTGGCGGCCAGCCGCAGCACGACGAAGACGAGCAGGCCGACGACGGCGAGCGCGCCCACGACGGTGTAGACGCGGTTGCGCACCTTGGCCTTGGGCCCCGGGGCGTCGTAGAGGACGCTGGTCATCGGGCCACCTCCAGGCGGCGCTCCAGCAGCCGGAAGATGCCGCTGATGGCGAACGTGATGATCAAGTAGGCGAGGGCGATCCAGAGGAAGATCCAGCCGATCGGCCGGCCCTGGTCGTTGAGCAGCTTGGAGACGCTGAACAGCTCGGCGTTGCTGAAGGCGCCCGCGATGGCCGAGTTCTTGGTGAGCGCGATCAGGATGCTGCTCAGCGGCGGCAGCACGGTGCGGGTGGCCTGGGGCAGGATGATCAGGCGCAGCGTCTGGGTGAAGGTCATGCCGATGCTGCGCGCCGCCTCCGCCTGTCCCAGCGGCACGGTGTTGATGCCCGAGCGCACGGCCTCGCAGACGAACGAGGACGTGTAGAAGCCGAGCGCCAGGGTGGCCAGGACGAACGGGCTGGTGCCCGGGAAGAGGACCTGCGGGACGACGAAGAAGGCGACCAGGAACAGCAGGGTGAGCGGGGTGTTGCGCAGCAGCGTCACCCAGGCCGTCCCGAAGGCGCGCAGCGGGGGCACGGGCGAGACCCGGAAACCGGCTATGAGGAGGCCCAGCAGGATGGCGAGCGCCGAGCTGGCCGCGGTCAGCGACACGGTTCCGAGGAACCCCTTGCGGAACTCGGGTAGGAAGTCGAGGAGTACGTTCATGGGTTCTCCGCGGTAGCGGTCAGGGTCAGCGGCGGACGGGTGGACGGCCCGGCTCGGGGTGTGCGTGGCGCGCGGGTACGGGAGCGCTCCGGCCAGCGGTCGCTTCCGTACGCGGTGCACGGGTGGATGCCCGGGGGCGCGGGAAGGGCCCGCGCCCGCGTACGCGCGGGCGTCCCGGCGCGCGGTTCCTCAGGCACCCACGCCCCGTACGCCCGCCGAGGCGGCGTACGGGGCGTGCGGCAGCGGGCAGGGGCGGTGCGACCCGGATCAGGTGCGCGGCAGCGGCGTCTGCGGCGCGACGAAGCTGGTCCCGGACTTGCCGAGGGTGCCTTCGTACGCCTTCTTGTAGTCGCCGTTCTTGATGTGCTTCTCCAGCGCGTCGGTGATCGCGTCCCGCAGCGCCTTGTCGCCCTTCTGCAGGCCGACGCCGTACGGCTCCTTGGTGAACGGCTTGCCGACGACCCGCAGCTTCGTGGGCCGCTCGGCCGCGTACCCCTTGAGGATCGCGTCGTCCGTGGTGACCGCGTCCACCTGGCCGTCCAGGAGCTGCTTGACGCACAGCGAGTACTTGGCCAGTTCGGTGGTGGTCGCCCCGTACTTCGGCTTCTTGATCTCCTGGAGCGGGGTGGAGCCGACGATCGAGCAGACCTTCTTGCCCTTGACGGTGTCCGGCCCGGTGATGGACTTGTCGTCCTTGCGCACCAGGAGGTCCGCGCCCGCGGTGTAGTACGGGCCCGCGAAGTCGATCTGCTTCTTGCGCTCGTCGTTGATCGTGTACGTGCCGACGTAGTAGTCGACCTGGCCCTTGGCGATCGCGGTCTCGCGGACGTTGGAGTCGATCGTCTTGAACTCGATCTGCTTCTCGGAGAAGCCCAGGTCGGCGGCGATCATCTTGGCGATCTCGATGTCGAAGCCGGTGCGCTTGCCGGTGGTGTCCTGGAAGCCGAGGTAGGGCTGGTCGGCCTTGGCGCCGATGGTGATCTTCCCGGCCTTCTTGGCTTCCTTCCAGGCCGGCGAGTTCACGTTCGCCTTGTCGTTGACCGGGTACGTCCCGCTGTAGACATCGCCGCCGGACGCCTTGTCGCCGGCCGTGCCCGACTCGCCGCCGCATGCGGTCGCCGTCGCCGCCAGCGCGAGCACCACCGCACCCGCCGCGGCCGTCTTACGAATCCTCATGGTGAACATCCTTCGGTTCAGCGGAAGTTGGCAATCATGATGACCGGCCGCAGGGTCAGTGGTGGAGGATCTTCGAAAGGAAGTCCTTGGCCCGGTCGCTGCGCGGGTTGCTGAAGAACTGGTTCGGCTCGGCCTCTTCGACGATCCGGCCGTCCGCCATGAAGACGACGCGGTTGGCGGCCGAGCGGGCGAAGCCCATCTCGTGGGTGACCACGACCATCGTCATGCCGTCCCGGGCGAGCTGCTGCATGACCTCCAGCACCTCGTTGATCATCTCCGGGTCGAGGGCGGAGGTCGGCTCGTCGAAAAGCATGACCTTGGGGTCCATCGCCAGGGCCCGGGCGATCGCCACCCGCTGCTGCTGCCCACCGGACAGCTGGGCGGGGTACTTGTCCGCCTGGGTGCCGACCCCCACCCGGTCCAGCAGGGCCCGGGCCTTCTCCTCGGCCGCCTTCTTCTCCGTGCGGCGGACCTTGGTCTGGCCCAGCATCACGTTCTCCAGCACCGTCTTGTGCGCGAAGAGGTTGAAGGACTGGAACACCATGCCCACGTCGGCGCGGAGCCGGGCCAGCTCGCGCCCCTCCTGCGGCAGCGGCTTGCCGTCGATCGCTATGGAACCGGAGTCGACGGTCTCCAGCCGGTTGATCGTGCGGCACAGGGTCGACTTGCCGGACCCGGAGGGCCCGATCACCACGACCACCTCGCCGCGCCGGATGGTCAGATCGATGTCCTGGAGTACGTGCAGCGCGCCGAAGTGCTTGTTCACGTTGTCCAGCACGACCAGCGGGTCACCCGCCGGCGCGGGACCCTTGTCGTTCTTGGTCACCGATACTTCGCTCATCGGCGTACAGCTCCGTCCTCCTCGATTGGGGAGGACCCTAATGACGCCCCGCGACCAGCGTCATCACATCTGAGCGGGATTTGAGCATAACGATACGGCCGCGGAGCGACACGCGGCGTGCACGGGGCGCACGGCCCCGGCGCCCGGTGTACCGGCTGCATAACGGAACCGCCCCTTCGGGAATACCCCCTTGACGTGCGTGCCGTCCATCGCCGTAGATGCCTTTTGGCCGCCCCGCGGGCGGCCCGACCCCGTACGCGTCCGCGTGCGGACGTACACCTATGCACCCGCGCGTCCAGATATGCGCGGCCGGGCGGACAGCGTGAGGAGGGGGCCGGTGCGGCTGCTGCTCGTGGAGGACGACGACCATGTCGCCGCCGCCCTGTCCGCCGTGCTGTCCCGGCACGGCTTCGACGTCACCCATGCGCGCAGCGGCGAGGAGGCGCTGCAGTCCCTGCTCCCCGGCGACCGGGAGCCCTTCGGGGTGGTCCTGCTCGACCTCGGCCTGCCCGACCAGGACGGCTTCGAGGTCTGTGGCCGGATCCGGCGGCTCGGCAGCACCCCGGTGATCATGGTGACCGCGCGGGCCGACGTACGCTCGCGCATCCACGGCCTGAACCTCGGCGCCGACGACTACGTGGTCAAGCCGTACGACACCGGCGAACTGCTCGCCCGTATCCACGCCGTCAGCCGGCGCCGCCCCTCCGCACCGCCCCCCGCCGGCGAGCCGCCCGCCGAGGAGGGCGCGCCGCGCGAGGCGCTGCGGCTGGGCGCCGTCACCATCGAACTGCCCACCCGCCAGGTGGCCGTGGGTGGCGCCGCCGTGCCGCTCACCCGCAAGGAGTTCGACCTGCTCGCCCTGCTCGCGCAGCGGCCCGGCGTGGTCTTCCGGCGGGAACAGATCATCAGCGAGGTGTGGCGCACCAGCTGGGAGGGGACCGGCCGGACGCTGGAGGTGCACATCGCCTCGCTGCGGGCGAAGCTGGGCATGCCCGCGCTGATCGAGACGGTGCGCGGCGTGGGCTACCGGCTCGTTACGCCGCCCGCCGCCGTGGCACCGGCCGGCCCGGCCTCCTGACGGCCCCGGCACCGCACCGTGCGCACCCGACTCCTCCCGCTCCTGATCGTCCTGCTGGCCGGCGTGCTGCTCGCGCTCGGCTTCCCGCTCGCCGGCATCACCGCCACCGTCGAACAGCAGCGGGTGGTCGTCGACCGGATCGACGACGCGGCGCGCTTCGCCTCCCTGGCGCAGTACGTCACCACCCGGCCCGGCACCGGCCGCGAGACCCCCGACGAGGACGAGCGGCAGTCCACCCTCGGCGCCGAGCTGCGGCGCTACCACGAGCTGTACGGCATCCGCGCGGGCGTCTTCTTCCGCGACGGGACGCCCATGGCGGCCGCGCCCGCCGACTGGCGCGTACCGGAAGAGGGGGAGGGCGCGCGGGCCTTCAGCGAGGCCCTGGCGGGCCGCCGCAGCCACGACCCCCGCCAGATCTGGCCCTGGGACGACGGCGGCCGCATCCCCGTCGCCTCGCCCGTCATCCGGGACGGCGACGTGGTGGCCGTGGTCGTCACCGACTCGCCCACCGGGCAGATGCGCTCCCGCATCCTGCACGGGTGGCTGCTGATCGCGGCCGGGGAGTTCCTGGCCATGCTCGTCGCGGTGGCCGCCGCCTTCCGGCTCACCGGCTGGGTGCTGCGCCCCGTGCGCATCCTGGACGCGGTGAGCCACGACATCGCGACCGGCCGGATGAACTCCCGGGTCGCCCCCGCCTCCGGGCCGCCGGAACTGCGCCGCCTGGCCCGTTCGTTCAACGAGATGGCCGACAACGTCGAAGTCGTGCTGGAACAGCAGCGTGCCTTCGTCGCCGACGCCTCCCACCAGCTGCGCAACCCGCTCTCCGCGCTGCTGCTGCGCATCGAGCTGCTCGCCCTGGAACTCCCCGAGGGCAACGAGGAGATCGCCTCGGTCCGTACGGAGGGCAGGCGCCTGGCCCGGGTCCTGGACGACCTGCTGGACCTGGCGCTCGCCGAACACGCCGCCGCCGACCTCCAGCTCACCGACGTCGCCGCGCTCGCCGCCGAACGCGTCGACTCCTGGCGCCCGCTGGCCGACGACAAGGGGGTGCTGCTGTCGTACGAGGGGCAGCGGGCCGTCACGGGCTGGGCGGACCCGGTCGCCCTCTCCAGCGCCCTGGACGCGCTGGTCGACAACGCCCTGAAGTTCACGCCCGCCGGGGAGCGGGTCACCGTCGGCGCGGCACCGGACGGCGAACGCGTACGGATCACCGTCCGCGACCACGGGCCCGGCCTCACCGAGGAGGAACTGGCCCGTATCGGCGACCGCTTCTGGCGCAGCGGACGCCACCAGAACGTCTCCGGATCCGGCCTGGGCCTGTCGATCACCCGCGCGCTGCTGGCCGCGGGGGGCGCCACCCTCTCCTTCGCGCCCCACCGGCCGCACGGGCTGCGGGTGACCGTGGACGTGCCGCGCACCGCCCCCTGACCGCCCGCGCCGGGCGCCGTCCCGTGCCACCGCCCGCCGGCGTGGACCTGTGTTACCGTTGACGGCGTTGCAGTTGTGGTACCCATGAACTTTGTGCGCGCCCGGTGGCTGAAGCCCCGGGCGTTCCTTGTTTTCCGGACCTTCCTCCGGTGTGTGGCGATCATCTCGGCGACAGGGAGGCCGTGCAGTGCGGTCTCCGGTTTGCAGAAGGAGAAAAACATGGCCACCGGCACCGTGAAGTGGTTCAACTCGGAAAAGGGCTTCGGCTTCATCGAGCAGGACGGCGGCGGCCCCGACGTCTTCGCCCACTACTCGAACATCCAGGCCCAGGGCTTCCGTGAGCTCCTGGAAGGCCAGAAGGTCAACTTCGACGTGACCCAGGGCCCGAAGGGCCCGCAGGCGGAGAACATCATCCCCGCCTGACGCGCGCGTCCGCGGACGGGGCCCGCACCGGCCGGTGCGGGCCCCGTCCGTATGCGTACGCGTCCGTACGCGCCGCCGGCCGTACGGACCGCGGGCGCCCCCCCCGTACCCGCGGTCCCGAGACCGCACGGCACCCTCCCCGCCACAGAAGGGCTTTCAGTGACCCGAGCGACCGCACCGCGACAGAGCGCCGCACCCAGGACGTCCGCGCAGACGTCACCCCAGCCGCCCGCCGTCTCCTTCGACGAGCTGCCGCTGGCACCGGCCCTCCAGACCGCGCTGCGCGCGCAGGGCGTCACCGAGCCGTTCCCCATCCAGGCCGCGACGCTGCCCGCCACCCTCGCGGGCCGGGACGTCCTCGGCCGCGGCCGGACCGGCTCCGGCAAGACCCTCGCCTTCGGGCTGGCCATGCTCAGCCGTACGGCCGGGCGCCGCGCCGAGAGCAAGAGCCCGCTGGCGCTGGTGCTCGTACCCACCCGCGAACTGGCCACCCAGGTCACCGACGCGCTCGCCCCGTACGCGGCGGCGGTGGGCCTGCGCACCACCACGGTCGTCGGCGGCACCTCGATCAACCGCCAGATCGCGGCCCTGCGCAAGGGCGCCGAGATGCTGGTCGCCACCCCGGGCCGGCTCGCCGACCTGCTGGACCGCCGCGCCTGCACCCTCGGCCAGGTCGCCATCACGGTCCTGGACGAGGCCGACCAGATGACCGACATGGGCTTCCTGCCGCAGGTCACCCGCCTGATGGAGAAGGTCGACCCGGACGGCCAGCGGATGCTGTTCTCCGCGACGCTGGACCGCAATGTCGACAAGCTCGTCCGCCGGTTCCTGACCGACCCCGTCACCCACTCCGTGGACCCGTCCGCCGCGACGGTCACCACCATGGAGCACCACGTCCTGTACGTGGACGACACCGACAAGCGGGCCACCGCGACCGAGATCGCCGCCCGCGACGGCCGCGTGATCATGTTCGTGGACACCAAGCGCGGCGCCGACCGGCTGACCAAGCACCTGCTGGCCCAGGGCGTACGGGCCGCGGCGCTGCACGGCGGCAAGTCCCAGCCGCAGCGCACCCGCACCCTGGAGCAGTTCCGCACCGGCCGGGCCACCGCGCTGATCGCCACCAACGTCGCCGCCCGCGGCATCCACATCGACGGCCTCGACCTCGTGGTCAACGTCGACCCGCCGACCGAGGCCAAGGACTACCTGCACCGCGGCGGCCGCACCGCGCGGGCCGGCGAGTCCGGCACCGTCGTCACCCTGGTCACGCCCGGCCAGCGCCGGGACATGAACCGGCTGATGTCGCGCGCGAAGATCACTCCCGGTACGGCGCGGGTCCGGCCGGGCGACGGCGAACTGATACGCATCACGGGCGCGCAGGCGCCGTCCGGGCAGCCGGTGGTCCTCGACGTGCCCGCGCAGCAGGAGCGGCCGAAGCCCGCGGGTGGCGGTGGCGGCGGTGGCCGGCGACGGCGTCCGCGCCGGAGCGGCTCCGGCGGCGCGGCGGGCGGCGCCACGAGCACCGCGAACGGCGCCCGTCCGGCCCGGCGCCCCGCCCGCTCCCCGAAGGGCCCGCGCACGCCGCGGTCGCCCCAGGCATGACAGGCGCCGGGGCGCGCACGGTCGTCCGTGTGCGCCCCGCGCCGGTTACGGCTTCTTCGGTGCCCGTACGCGCGTGGCGTGGGGCCATTCCGGCGTCCGTACGTGCCTGGCGCGGGGCCTCTCCGGCGTCCGTGGGTGCCTGGCGCGGGGTCTCTCCCGCGTACGTACGTGTCCGGCGCCCGGACCTTCCACGGCTTCTGCGGAGTCCGTACGCGCCCGCCGCGGGGCCACTCCGGTGCCCGTAGGCGCCTGGCGTGGGGCCATTCCGGCGTCCGTACGCGACTGGCACGGGGCCACTCCGGCGTCCGTGCGCGCCTGGCGCGGGGTCTCTCCCGCGTCCGTACGTGCCTGGCGCCGGACCTCCACGGCCTCTGCCGAGTCCGTACGCGCCCGGCGCCGGGCCCCCACGCCCTCCCCGCCGTCCATACGCTCCCGCCGCCACACTCCTACGGCTTCTCCGACACGTAGTACCGCCGCGCCCCCTCGTGCAGCGGCAGCGGATCGGTGAACACCGCGGTCCGCAGGTCCACCTTCTGCGCGGCGTGCACCTCGGTTCCGATTCGGTCCCGGCTGCGTATGACGGTGCGGGTGATCGCCTCGACCATGACCGGATCCTCGCGGTCCGTGGTCACCAGCAGATTCGCGACCGCGACCGTCCTGATCGCCTGGCCGTTCTGCACCTGCGGATAGGCGTCGGCCGGCATCACGGCCGCCCGGTAGTGGCGGGACGCCTCGCCCTGCCGGTGCAGCGCCGGGACGAGGTCGCCGAGCTGGACGAGCCGTACCGGCATCCGCCGGGCCACCTGCTGCACGGCCGAGGTCGGCAGTCCGCCCGACCAGAAGAAGGCGTCCAGTTCCTTCGCCTCCAGCAGCTTCGGCATCCGGTCGATGCCGACCCGCACCGCCTCGATGTCGTGGTCGAAATCCAGCCCGGCCGCCTCCAGCAGATGCCGGGTGACCAGCTGGACGCCGGAGCCGTCCCCGCCCACACCGACCCGCAGCCCTTCGAGGTCCCTGGCCGAGCCGACGGGGGAGCCGGCCGGGACCACCAGCGCGATGTAGTCGTCGTAGAGCCGCGCGCAGGCCCGCAGCCGGGCCCCCGCGCGCGGGTCGCGGCGCTGCTGCTCGGCCACCGCGTCCGCGGTCGCGATCGTGAACTGGGCGTGGCCTTTAGCCAGTTGGTTCAGATTGTCCAGCGACCCCGCGCTGTTCCTCAGCCGTACGTCGACCTGCGGCAGGTCCCGGCCCAGATCCTGCTTGAGCAGCTCGCCGTACCGCGCGTACACCCCGGACCGCACGCCGGTGGACAGCGTCACCTGCCCGGACGGCGCGGGCCGGCCGCCCAGCGGCAGCAGCCACCACAGCAGCAGGCCGAGCGCGGCCAGCGCGGCGGCAGCGAGCAGCGCCCGGCGGCCGCCGGAACGGGGGAGTACGGAAACCATGGCGGGATCCTGCCAGTCCCGTACCCGGAACGGGAGGGGCGAGGTGCCGGTGGGAACACGTACCCTGGTCGATTGAGATGAGTGCGAAGACATACGAGGTGCGCACCTACGGGTGCCAGATGAACGTCCACGACTCCGAGCGGCTGTCGGGCCTGCTGGAGGACGCCGGATACGTCCCTGCGCCCAAGGACGCCGAAGGGGCCGATGTCGTCGTCTTCAACACCTGCGCGGTGCGGGAGAACGCCGACAACCGGCTCTACGGCAACCTCGGCCAGCTCGCGCCCAAGAAGGCCGCGCGGCCGGGCATGCAGATCGCCGTCGGCGGCTGCCTGGCCCAGAAGGACCGCGACACCATCGTCAAGAAGGCCCCCTGGGTCGACGTGGTCTTCGGGACGCACAACATCGGCAAGCTGCCGGTCCTCCTGGAGCGCGCCCGCGTCCAGGAAGAGGCCCAGGTCGAGATCGCCGAGTCGCTGGAGGCGTTCCCCTCCACCCTGCCCACCCGCCGCGAGAGCGCCTACGCGGCGTGGGTCTCCATCTCGGTCGGCTGCAACAACACCTGCACCTTCTGCATCGTCCCCGCCCTGCGCGGCAAGGAGAAGGACCGCCGCCCCGGCGACATCCTCGCCGAGATCGAGGCGCTGGTCGACGAGGGCGTCTCCGAGATCACCCTGCTCGGCCAGAACGTCAACGCGTACGGCTCCGACATCGGCGACCGCGAGGCGTTCAGCAAGCTGCTGCGCGCCTGCGGGAAGATCGAGGGCCTGGAGCGGGTCCGCTTCACCTCGCCGCACCCCCGCGACTTCACCGACGACGTGATCGCCGCCATGGCGGAGACGCCCAACGTGATGCCGCAGCTGCACATGCCGCTGCAGTCCGGCTCGGACACCGTCCTGAAGGCGATGCGCCGCTCGTACCGCCAGGAGCGCTTCCTCGGCATCATCGAGAAGGTGCGCGCCGCGATGCCGGACGCCGCCATCTCCACGGACATCATCGTCGGCTTCCCCGGCGAGACCGAGGAGGACTTCGAGCAGACCCTGCACACGGTCCGCGAGTCCCGCTTCGCGCAGGCGTTCACCTTCCAGTACTCCAAGCGCCCGGGCACCCCGGCCGCCGACATGGAAGGACAGATCCCCAAGGAGGTCGTCCAGGCGCGCTACGAGCGACTGGTCGCCCTCCAGGAGGAGATCTCCTGGGAGGAGAACAAGAAGCAGGTCGGCCGCACCCTGGAGGTCATGGTCGCCGAGGGCGAGGGCCGCAAGGACGACGCCACCCGCCGCCTGTCCGGCCGCGCGCCCGACAACCGCCTGGTGCACTTCACCCGCCCCGAGGAGCCGGTGCGCCCCGGCGACATGGTGACCGTCGAGATCACCTACGCCGCCCCGCACCACCTGCTCGCCGAGGGCCCCGCGAAGGCCGTCCGCCGTACGCGCGCGGGCGACGCCCGGGAGAAGCGCAATGCCGCCCCGGCCGCCAAGCCGGCGGGCGTCATGCTGGGCCTGCCGACGATCGGCGCCCCGGCGCCGAGCCCGGCCCCGGCCGCGGGCTGCGGCTGCGACTGACGGACCGGGCGGGGCGGCGGCCGCGGCGCCACGGGGCTGACCGGACGGCGGCCCCGTGCGCGTGCCCGGCGCGAGCTGCCGGGCCCCGTACGGCCGCCTTGCTAGGGTTCCAGCCATGCTTGTCGCCGCCGCCGTCTGCCCGTGTCCGCCGATCCTCGTCCCGGAAGTCGCCTCCGGAGCCGCACCCGAACTGGACGGCCTGCGGGCCGCCGCGCTCGACGCGGTCGGTGTGCTCGCCGCGGCCCGGCCGGACCGGCTGGTCGTCGTCGGCCCCGCCGAACAGGCGGGCCGCGGGCCGCACGGCCAGGGCGCGGTGGGCTCCTTCCGCGGCTTCGGCGTGGACCTGGACGTGAGCCTGGGCGCCTCCGAGACGCCCCCGGAGCGGCCGCTGCCGCCGTCGCTGTCGGTCGGCGCCTGGCTGCTGGCCCGTACGGACTGGGCGGACGCGCCGGTCGAGGGACTGGGCGTCGGCGAGCCGCTGGCCGGCGACCGCTGCGCGCAGGTCGGCCGGGAGATCGCGGCGTCGGCGGAGCGGGTCGCCCTGCTGGTCATGGGCGACGGCAGCGCTTGCCGGACGGTGAAGGCACCGGGCTACTACGACGAACGGGCCGAGGACTTCGACGCGGCCGTGGCGCGCGCTCTGGGGACCGCGGACACCGAGGCCCTGGCCGGGCTGGACGCGGAGCTGGCGAGCGAGCTGAAGGCGTCCGGACGGGTCTGCTGGCAGGTCCTGGCCGGCGCCGCGGAGGGCGCCGGGCTGCGCGGCGAGCTGCTGCGCGAGGAGGCTCCGTACGGGGTGGGGTATTTCGTGGCGGCCTGGTCGTAGAGGCAGCTCGGAGGAAGCAGCGGTCGGGGCGCGGGGCGGCTCGGTCGTAGCGGCGGTCGGGGCGCGGTGCTGCTCGGTCGTAGCGGCGGTCGGGGCGCGGGGCGGCTCGGTTGTGGAAGCAGCTGGATCGTAGGAACGGCTCGGCTGTGGGAGCGGCTGGGGCGTGAGAACGGCTCGGCCGCTCCGGCGTACGGGAGTGCCCTGGGGCGCGGCTGCGCGCGCCGGCGCCCCGGTGACACGTCGACGGCCGCGGAGCGCGTCGCTCCGCGGCCGTCGTGCGCCGTGCGGGCCGTCCGGCCCAGGTTCCTCCGGTCGCCTCAGGAGACCTGGCCCCGCGGGCCGGGGCCGCCGCTGCCGTCGGACCGGCGGGATTCCTCGGCCAGCCGGCCGAGGGCGTCCTTCGCCTTGCCGGCGCCGGTTCCGATCTGACGGCTGTACTTGCCCTTGGTCCTCTCGTCGACCGCCCGTGCGGCCTTGTCGAGGCCCTGCTCGATCCGGTCCCCGTGCTGCTGTGCGAGATCACCGGCCCGGTCCTTGAGCGGACCGAGCTTGGCCTTGAGGTTGTCCAGCAGACCCATGGGCCACCTTCCTTGCGTACCGCGTCCTACTTGCGGGCGCCTTCCCCGGCCTCGCTGTCGGCGGCTGCCTCGGCCGACTGCTGCTTGGGGATCTCGACACCCTCGGCGGCAGCGGCCTCACCGGCCTCCTCGGCGGACGGCGCCGCGTCCGCCTCCTCCTGCTCCGCCTGCGCGGCGGCCTCGGTGGAGCGGTCCGCCGACTCGTCACCCTCCGGTGCCTCCGCCGTCAGTGTCGCGGCGGCGGCCTCTTCGGTCGACGCTTCGTCCTTACGGCGACGAAACCGTGAAAACACGCCCATATCTCCACTCCATACGTTACTCGTGCGGGCGAAATCCCGGGGCGCCCGGAGCGTCCCATTGCGCCGCCCGCGGGCTCCGGTCCGTGAACCGGCGGCCGGAACCTCGCATCAGGCAACGAACACGGAGGCGAGCCGTCACGTCGCTCGTTCGAGATCAGGCCCACGGGTTTGCGAGACTGGGCCGGTGAACACCGCAGTTCCCGCACCCCGGGTCATCGCCGTCGTCGGTCCCACCGCGGCCGGAAAGTCCGATCTGGGCGTAGCCCTCGCCCGGCACCTCGGCGGCGAGGTCGTCAACGCCGACTCCATGCAGCTCTACCGCGGAATGGACATCGGCACCGCCAAGCTGACGGTGCCCGAGCGCCAGGGCGTCCCGCATCACCTCCTGGACATCTGGGACGTCACCCGCGCCGCGAACGTCGCCGAGTACCAGCGGCTGGCCCGCGCCGAGATCGACCGGCTGCTCGCCGAGGGCCGCACGCCCGTCCTCGTCGGCGGCTCCGGCCTGTACGTACGCGGCGCCATCGACGCCCTCGACTTCCCCGGCACCGACCCCGAGGTGCGCGCCCGCCTGGAGGCCGAGCTCGCCGAGCACGGCAGCGGCGCCCTGCACGCCCGGCTCGCCGCCGCGGATCCCGAGGCCGCCCGCGCCATCCTGGCGAGCAACGGGCGCCGCATCGTGCGCGCCCTGGAGGTCATCGAGATCACCGGCCGCCCCTTCACCGCCAACCTCCCGGGGCACGAGGCGGTCTACGACACCGTCCAGATCGGCGTCGACGTGGCCCGCCCCGAGCTGGACGAGCGCATCGCCCGCCGGGTGGACCGGATGTGGGACGAGGGCCTGGTGGACGAGGTGCGGCGGCTGGAGGGCGAGGGGCTGCGCGAGGGCCGTACCGCCTCCCGTGCCCTCGGATACCAGCAGGTGCTCGCCCAGCTCGCGGGGGAGTGCACGGAGCGGGAAGCGCGGGACGAGACGGTGCGGGCCACCAAGCGCTTCGCGCGCCGCCAGGACTCCTGGTTCCGCCGGGACCCCCGGGTCCACTGGCTCAGCGGTGCCGCCGCGGACCGTGCGGAACTCCCGGAACGGGCGCTGGCGTTGGTCGCGCCCCCGGTCACAGCCTGATCACGTCATGGCATCGGGACGCTCCGCCCGTCATCCGGGCCCCCGGGAGCGTGTCATCATCGACCTTCGATCGAGGCGTGCAGTCAGCAGTGGGGAGGGCGCGTGGCGATGGAGGCCGGCCCTCGCAACAGACCGCAGCAACCGGACGGTCGGGGCGACGGACAGCGGGACGCGACAACGTCGCCGACCCACGACGGACCCGTGCCCTTCGGCCCCGACGGGGCCGCTCCGGAGCCGCTGGGCGAACCGGCGGGTCCGGCGTTGGACGGCTCGGACGGCCCCGAGCAGGCCGTGGAGGGCGGCGAGTCCTTCCGTGAACTGCGCCCGCCGCGCCGGCTGCGCATCTGGCAGCTCGCGCCCATCGTGGGCCTCGCCATCCTCGGCTCGCTGATGTTCGCCTTCCCGCTGGCCTTCGAGTTCGGCGGCGACGGCGGCGCGGTGATCTCCATGCTCGGCCTGCTGCTGTTCGGCTGCGCCGCCGGCTGGGGCATGATGGCCGCCCGCCGGGTCGGCCACACCTGGCCCGGCCTGCCCGCGCGCGGCTCCGGCCGCCGCCCGGACTGGCGGGTCGTCCTGGCGTACGCCGCGGTCGTCGCGGTCCTCGCCCTGCTGGCCGTATGGCGGGTCGCCCGGCTGCACTGACCCGGTGCCCGTGCCCGGCCGGGGCCGGGAAGCCGGCTGTCACTGCCGCGCCGTACGATGCAGACATGACCAACGCACAGGCAACCGCCCAGGCCACGGGGACCGCAGTGGACGCCGCGCCGCCCGCAGCGGGCGGCCCCGGCCGCGGCATCGCCTTCCTCAAGGGCCACGGCACGGAGAACGACTTCGTGATCGTCCCCGACCCGGACGGCGTCCTGGAGCTGTCCGCCGACGCGGTGGCGCGGATCTGCGACCGCCGGGCCGGCGTCGGCGGCGACGGCCTGCTGCGCGTGGTGCGCTCCGCCGCCGACCCCGCGGCCCGCGCCCAGGCCGCCGAGGCCGAGTGGTTCATGGACTACCGCAACGGCGACGGCTCCGTGGCCGAGATGTGCGGCAACGGCGTCCGCGTCTTCGCCCGCTACCTCCAGCACGCCGGTCTCGTCGGCGCGGGCGAGTTCGCCATCGCCACCCGGGCCGGCGTGAAGCGGGTGCGCCTGGCGGAGGACGGCGACGTCACGGTCTCCATGGGCCGCGCCGCCCTGCTCCCGGACGGCGTGACGGTCACGGTCGGCGATCGCAGCTGGCCCGCCCGCAACGTGAGCATGGGCAATCCCCACGCCGTCGCCTTCGTCGAGGATCTCGACCACGCCGGGGACCTGTACGGCGTCCCGCCGTTCAGCCCAGCAGCCGTCTACCCCGACGGCGTGAACATCGAGTTCGTCGCCGACCGCGGCCCGCGCCATGTCGCGATGCGGGTCCACGAGCGCGGCGCCGGCGAGACCCGCTCGTGCGGCACCGGCGCCTGCGCCGTCGCGGTCGCCGCCGCCCGCCGGGACGGCACCGACCCCGCGGCCACCGGCAGTCCCGTCACCTACCGGGTGGACCTGCCCGGCGGCAGCCTGTCCATCACCGAGCTGCCGGACGGCACGGTCGAGATGACCGGCCCCGCGGTGATCGTCGCGCACGGCACGCTGGACCCCGCGTGGCTGGTCACGGCCCTCGACTGAGACTTCGCTCGAATGGGTGATCCGGTTCACGCTGGGCGAGAGCGGGACAGCGCTGCGTGATGGGCTCGGTAGCATCAAGCACCGGCCCGGGGCGACCGACTGCGGGCGCCCGACCGCCGGTCGACGCCGCCGGAGGTGCCCATGAGCGCAGAGGCCACGAATCCTGGTAATCCCGTCGCGCCGGTCCAGGCCGGTCCGCCCGACCTGGGCGAGGTCTCGCACCGCAAGCGCGGCCGCCCCCGTCTTGAGCTGCGCGGCCTGCGCCGTATCGGCCGGGCCGCGCTCCTGGGACCGGCCCCCCGCGACGGCCTGCCGGACGCCCTGGAGCACGTCGCCAAGGTGCACCGGGCCCACCACCCGGACGCCGACCTGGACACCCTCAGCAGGGCCTACGCGCTCGCCGAGTCCTCGCACCGCGGCCAGTTGCGCAAGAGCGGTGAGCCGTACATCACCCACCCGCTCGCGGTGACCCTGATCCTGGCCGAACTGGGCGCCGAGACCACGACCTTGACCGCCTCCCTGCTCCACGACACCGTCGAGGACACGGAGGTGACGCTCGATCAGGTCGGCGCGGAGTTCGGCAAGGAGGTCTGCTACCTGGTCGACGGCGTGACCAAGCTGGAGAAGGTCGACTACGGCGCCGCCGCCGAGCCGGAGACCTTCCGCAAGATGCTGGTCGCCACCGGCAACGACGTGCGCGTGATGTCGATCAAACTGGCCGACCGGCTGCACAACATGCGCACCCTCGGCGTGATGCGCCCCGAGAAGCAGGCCAGGATCGCCAAGGTCACCCGCGACGTGCTCATCCCGCTGGCCGAACGGCTGGGCGTGCAGGCGCTCAAGAGCGAGCTGGAGGACCTGGTCTTCGCGATCCTGCACCCGGAGGAGTACGCCACCACCCGCGCTCTCGTACACGGCCACGCGACCCGCCCGGACCCCCTCGCCGCGATCGCCGAGCGGGTGCGCGCCGTCCTGGACGAGGCCGACATCGACGCCGAAGTCCTCGTGCGGCCCCGGCACTTGGTCTCCGTGCACCGCGTGCGCCTGGCGCGCGGCACGGTCACCGGCACCGACCTCGGCCGCCTGCTGGTGCTCGTCGCCGAGGACGCCGACTGCTACGCGGTCCTCGGCGAGCTCCACACCTGCTTCACGCCGGTGATCTCGGAGTTCAAGGACTTCATCGCCGCGCCGAAGTTCAACCTCTACCAGTCGCTGCACACGGCCGTCACCGACGAGGACGGCGCCATTGCGGAAACGCTCATCCGTACGCACCGCATGCACCGCGTCG
The DNA here is from genome assembly GCF_001279365.1 of Streptomyces sp. NRRL F-5755. Taxonomy (NCBI): domain Bacteria; kingdom Bacillati; phylum Actinomycetota; class Actinomycetes; order Kitasatosporales; family Streptomycetaceae; genus Streptomyces; species Streptomyces sp. NRRL F-5755. The sequence continues at coordinate 18,905 of NZ_LGCW01000018.1, forward strand.
CCGAGGCCGGGGTGGTCGCGCTGGGCAACCCGTACGCCCCCGCGGACGGCTCCGAGCCCGCGGCCGAGCGCCCGGCCGCGGGCGCTGCCGACGACGGGGAGGACGGGGAGCGGGTGGACCCGACCCAGCCCGGCTGGCTGTGCCGCCTCCTGGAGTGGCAGCGCGCCACCCCCGACCCGGACACGTTCTGGACCTCGCTGCGCGCCGACCTCGCCCAGGACCGGGAGATCACGGTCTTCTGCGCGGAAGGGGGCTTCGGCGACGGCGGCCCGGCGGGCCAGGGTGCCGCCCGTACGGGTACGGACGGCACGGCCACCGTCGGCCTGCCCGCCGGCGCGAGCTGTGTGGACGCCGCGTACGCGCTCTACGGCGAAGGGGCGCACAGTTGCATCGGCGCGCGCGTCAACGGCCGCCTCGCAACCCTCTCCACGGTCCTGTGCGACGGCGACAGCCTGCACCTGCTCATGGCCCCGGACTCCGCCGCCGGCCCCTCGCCCGACTGGCTCGACCACACCCGTACGCCGGCCGCCCGGCTCGCCATCTCCCGCTGGCTGGCCGCCCACCCGGGGGCGGAAACAGGGGCGGGCGAGAGCGCGGTGGGGGCGGGCGCGCCGAGTGGCGCCGGTGGCGCGCGCGGCACCGGGGCCGCCGAGACACCCGGCCGCCCCGGGGGGACGGACACCGCCGGACTGTCCACCGACCTGCCCGGCGCGAGCGTACGGCTGGCGGGCTGCTGCACCCCCGTACCGCCCGACCACGTCACCGGCTTCGCCGTACGGGGCGGCATCGTGACCGTGCACCGGGTGCTGTGCCCCGTGGTGGCCCGGATGGCCGCCTCCGGGCGGAAGCCGGTCGGCGCCCGCTGGCGCGGCACGGGAAACCGCACGCAGGGCTGCCGGGTCACCCTCCTCGCCGAGGCTTTCACCCGGCCGCACCTGCTCGCCGACCTCACGGAGGCCATCGCCGCCGAGGGGGCCGCCGTGGTGGCAGCGGCCGTGGAGCCGCCCCGCGAACAGCGAGTGCGCCACACGTACACCCTCCACCTGCCGGACGCCGCCAAGCTGCCGTCCCTGATGCGGGCGATGCGGCAGGTGCCGGGCGTCTTCGACGTGCTGCGGGCGGGCCGCGCGCGGTCGACGATGGTGGCGCGTTCCTGAGGAGCGCCCGCTCCGGCGCGCGGGCGACGCTGACGGCGCGTTTCCGAGGCGCCCGCCCGCGAGCACGGCACACCCGTTCCCCTCCGGCCTCGACGGACGTACGGCCCACCCTCGTTCGGGTGCCGTACTGCCGCGTCGGCCACGGGCCGGGGCCCCGCGCTGATAGCGGTGGGTCATGCCGCTTTCCTCGTACCGCCCCGCCCCAGGCCCCGGCGGACCCGCCTCCGCCCCCGGCCGCGGACCCGGAGGCGCCCCGTCCCGCCCCCGCCCGGGGCCCGCCCGCCGCCGGGCAGCGCTCGGCCTGCTCGCCGCGGCCTCCCTGGTCGCCGCGGGCCTCCCGGACGCCGCGCCGCTCGGCGTCGGCGACCGGCTCTACCCGCACCTCGGCAACCCCGGCTACGACGTGCGCGCGTACGACATCGCCCTGACCTACCCCGGCCGCAACGACCGGCCGCTGGACGCCGTCACGAAGATCACCGCACGCGCCACCGCCCGCCTGGAGCGCGTCAACCTCGACTTCGCGCACGGCACCGTCCGCTCGGTCGAGGTCAACGGCCGGCGCGCGGCCCACGTCACGCGCGGCGAGGACCTGATCGTCACGCCCCGCCAGGCCGTACGCAGCGGCACCCCGCTGCGCATCGTCGTGCGGCACACCAGCGACCCGCGCCCCGGCAAGGGCGGCAAGGGCGGCCGCGAGGACGGCTGGCTGCGGACGAAGGACGGGCTGGTCATGGCCAACCAGGTCGACGCCGCGCACCGGATCTTCCCGGGCAACGACCACCCGTCGGACAAGGCCCTCTACACCTTCCGCGTCACCGCGCCCAAGGGCCTGACGGTCGTCGCCGGCGGGCTGCCGGTGGGGCGCTACCCGGCCACCGTACGCACCGTGCCGGACGCGGGCGGGAAGCGGGCCGGACACGGCATGCGGCATACGCGGGCGGTCCCCGCCACCACCTGGGTCTACCGCTCCGCCCACCCCGTGGCCACCGAGGTCGTGCAGGTGTCCATCGGACGCTCCGCGGTCGTCCGCCGCACCGGACCGCACGGCCTGCCGCTGCGCGACGTCGTACCGGCCGCGGACCGCAAGCGCCTGGAACCGTGGCTGGCCAAGACGCCCGGCCAGCTCTCCTGGATGGAGAAGAAGGTCGGCCGCTACCCCTTCGAGGCGTACGGCGTGCTGCTCGCGCAGGCGGAGACCGGCTTCGAGCTGGAGACGCAGACCCTGTCCCTCTTCGAGGAGCGGCTGTTCACGGGCGGCCAGTACCCCCGCTGGTACATCGAAGCGATCATGGTGCACGAGCTGGCGCACCAGTGGTTCGGCGACAGCGTCTCCCCGCGCACCTGGTCGGACGCCTGGCTCAACGAGTCGCACGCCACCTGGTACGAGGAGCTGTACGCGCACGAGCACGCCAAGAGGTCCATGGACGAGCGCACGCGCCGCGCCTACAGCGTCTCGGACCGGCTGCGGCGCGAGGGCGGCCCTCCCGGCGCGCCCAAGCCGCCGACGCCCGGCAACAAGACCGGCATCTTCCGGCCCGTGATGTACGACGGCAGCGCGCTCGTCCTGTACGCGCTGCGCGCCAAGATCGGGCACGCCGCGTTCGACCGGCTGGAACGCGCCTGGGTGACCCGGCACCGGGACGGCGTCGCGGGCACCGCCGACTTCGTCGCGCTGGCTTCCCGTATCTCCGGCCAGAACCTCACCGGCTTCTTCCACAGCTGGCTGTACGACACCAAGACCCCGCCGATGCCGGGCCACCCGGACTGGAAGAGCACGTACCAGACCCCGCACCCGCCCACGCGAAAGCCCGCCGCCAAGCCCGCGAAGACGCGGCCCGCAGCCGCGCACGGAAAACCCGCGTGACGGCTCCCACCGGCCGTGCGACCATCGTCTGGCCGACGACGGGGCGGCCGGGAATCTTCCCGGGCCCTCCGGACGTTGTCACGAACGCAGGTTCCGGGGCCGCGCGGCCCCGGAACGTTCCAACGATGCAAAGGATCAAATGACCTCCTCTTCTTCCCTTCCACAGGACCGGCAGCGCCTCTCCGAGAGCCTCCGGGCCGACGCCCTGATGGAAGAGGACGTCGCCTGGAGTTACGAGATCGACGGGGAGCGTGACGGCGAGCAGTACGACCGTACGGAGCGCGCCGCGCTGCGCCGCGTCGCCGGACTGTCCACCGAGCTCGAGGACGTCACCGAGGTCGAGTACCGCCAGCTCCGCCTGGAGCGCGTGGTGCTGGTCGGTGTCTGGACCTCCGGCACGGTGCAGGACGCCGAGAACAGCCTCGCCGAGCTGGCCGCGCTGGCCGAGACGGCCGGTGCGCTGGTGCTCGACGGCGTCGTCCAGCGCCGCGACAAGCCCGACCCGGCCACCTACATCGGCTCCGGCAAGGCCCTGGAGCTGCGCGACATCGTCCTGGAGTCCGGCGCGGACACGGTGGTCTGCGACGGTGAGCTGAGCCCCGGCCAGCTGATCCACCTCGAAGACGTCGTCAAGGTCAAGGTCGTCGACCGTACGGCCCTGATCCTGGACATCTTCGCCCAGCACGCCAAGTCCCGGGAGGGCAAGGCGCAGGTCTCGCTGGCGCAGATGCAGTACATGCTGCCCAGGCTGCGCGGCTGGGGCCAGTCGCTGTCCCGGCAGATGGGCGGCGGTGGCTCCGGCTCGGCGGGCGGCGGCATGGCCACCCGCGGTCCCGGTGAGACCAAGATCGAGACGGACCGGCGGCGGATCCGCGAGAAGATGGCGAAGATGCGCCGGGAGATCGCGGAGATGAAGACCGGCCGGGACATCAAGCGGCAGGAACGCCGCCGTCACAAGGTCCCCTCGGTCGCCATCGCCGGCTACACCAACGCGGGCAAGTCCTCCCTGCTCAACCGCCTGACCGGGGCCGGCGTCCTGGTGGAGAACGCGCTGTTCGCCACCCTGGACCCGACCGTGCGCCGGGCCGAGACGCCCAGCGGGCGGCTCTACACCCTCGCCGACACCGTCGGCTTCGTCCGCCACCTGCCGCACCACCTCGTCGAGGCGTTCCGCTCCACGATGGAGGAGGTCGGCGACTCCGACCTCATCCTCCACGTGGTCGACGGCTCGCACCCGGTGCCCGAGGAGCAGCTCGCCGCCGTGCGCGAGGTGATCCGCGACGTCGGCGCCACCGACGTCCCGGAGATCGTGGTCGTCAACAAGGCGGACGCCGCCGACCCGCTGGTCCTCCAGCGGCTGCTGCGCAACGAGAAGCACGCGATCGCGGTCTCGGCCCGTACGGGCCAGGGCATCGACGAGCTGCTCGCCCTCATCGACGAGGAGCTGCCCCGCCCGCAGGTCGAGATCGAGGCGCTGGTGCCGTACACCCAGGGCGCGCTGGTCTCGCGGGCGCACGCCGAGGGCGAGGTGATCTCCGAGGAGCACGTCGCGGAGGGCACCGTCCTCAAGGCGCGCGTCCACGAGGAACTGGCCGCCGAGTTCCAGCCGTACGTACCGGCTGCGTGACGCGGCGGGCGTAGGCGGCGTGCCGTACGACGGGACGCCGTAGGCCCAGCGCCGTAAGCACGATGCCGCAGGCAGTACGAAGGCCCGCCCCTGGGAACGGGGGCGGGCCTTCGTGTTACGGGAACCGGCCGCGCGTACGGCTGCACAAGAGAGGGCCGCGCATACGGCCATAAGGCGGGGGCCCGCCCCCGGAGACCGGGAGCGGGCCCCGCCCGCCGCGACTACTGCGACGCGAACTTCTTGCTCATCGCGCCGTACATGCTCTTGGCCTCGGGGCCGAGGTGCGGGCCCGCCAGCCAGCCGGCCGGACGCGGGCCGATCGAGGTGTTGGACACCAGGACCGGCTTGCCGTCCGAGCCCTTGGCGAACCAGGGGCCACCGGAGGAACCGGCGGTCATCAGGCAGCCGATGCGGTACATGGTCGGCTTCTGGGCGGCCAGCGACAGCCGGCCCGGCTTGTCGGTGCACTGCTGCAGCGACGAGCCGTCGAACGGCGCCTCGGCCGGGTAGCCCTGCGCGGTGATGCTGGAGATGTCCGGGATCGCGGAGGCGTTGAAGTCCACCGAGTACGCGCCGCCGGCGACCTCTTCCAGGGACTTGTTGCCCGCGCCCTTCTCCGGCGTCACGTGCATGATCGCGAAGTCGTACGGCGCCATCGGCACGCTGTTGCCCTGCGGACCGCCCTGGCTGATCCACTGGTTGGAGGTCGACGCGCCGTCGGCCCACCACACGCCCTTGGGGAACATCTCCTCACGCGTGGCGCGCTCCAGCTGGGCCGCGGGCTTGCCGCTGTCGTTGAACGACGGGGCGAAGATCATGTTGCGGTACCAGCCGCCGCTCTTGCCGGCGTGCACACAGTGGCCCGCGGTCCACACCAGGTTCGACTTGCCCGGGTGCGCGGGGTCCTTGACGACCGCGCCGGAGCAGACCGCGTGGCCCTCGGGCGTGTCGAAGAAGATCTTGCCGAGGCCGGGCGCGTTCCGGCCGAACGGCGGCTTGACCGCCTTGGCCTGCACCGGCCGCGGCTCCGGGTCGGTCCGCCCCTGGTCACCGGAGATGTCCTTGGGCGTCGGCTCCTTCGGCGGCTTGGCCTTGCTCGCCCGGTCCGGGTCCCACAGACCCTTGATGATCGGGTTGATGAAATCACTGGCCTCGCGGAGCCACTTGTCCTTGTCCCAGTTCTTCCACTCGCCGTTCTTCCACTTGTCCAGGTCGACGCCGTGTTCCTTCAGCTTGTCCTGGATGTCCTTGGGGATCGTGAAGCCACCCCCGCCCGCACTGCCCTGATCCGCGGACTGGCTGGGCTTGCCGTCCGCCTGGTTGCCCTCCGGGCCGCAGCCGGTGGCGGTCAGCGCCACCACCGCGGTGAGAGCGGCCGCGGCCAGGACCGGCCGACGTATGGATCGCATGGGTTGAACTCCCCCTGGTGTGTTCAGGCTTGCCGGGTGAACTTGTCCGGCCCCGGGCGGCCTTGCCGCACCTCGGCCGGTTGTGCCGGTCTTGCTCCGGCGCGCTCCGGACGTGCCTGGATCTGCTGTTTTGTCATGCACCGGAAAGCCGGGGCAGGTCCCCACTATGCCGGTGACGTTGGGGACGGCAGCGGGCGGGTCCCCGGTTCCGGATCGGGGGATCTTCGGAGGGGCTTCGGGGGATCTTCGAAGGAGGAGAGTGCGAGGGGCGGGCGCGCGGTCGTTCCCGTACGGCCGTACGGGAGCTTCCGCGCCGGGTACGGGCGCCGCCACGGGGCCGTCCGCGCCGGGTCCGGACGCCGCCCCGGAGCCGTCCGCGAAGGATCTTCCGGCAGGCCGTTATCTCCCGCCCGGCGCGTCGTTGAGACACATGGGGGACGGCTGAGCCGTGGCCGGATGCAGGCGGCAGCGGTCCGCCAGGAGGACCCGGCCCGGCGGCACCCGCCGACGACGGACCAGGCCCGGTGTGCGAGATGACGGCCCGGTGGGGCCGTCGGCGCGCGGCGGGCCCACCCGCAGTTCAACAGAAGATTCAGCAGCAGGAGGACCGAACCGCCGTGGCCTTGACCCAGCCTCTGCCGACGTCACCCCCTCCCGCCCACGAGGGCATCCTGCGGCGGCAGTCGCTCCGCGAGTCCGCCGCCCGTACTTACGCGCGTTCGCTGCCCATCGTCCCGGTGCGCGCCCGCGGGCTGACCATCGAAGGCGCCGACGGACGCCGCTATCTGGACTGCCTCTCCGGGGCGGGCACCCTGGCGCTCGGGCACAACCACCCCGTCGTCCTGGAAGCCATCCGCGCCGTCCTCGACTCCGGCGCCCCGCTGCACGTCCTCGACCTGGCGACCCCGGTCAAGGACGCCTTCGTCACCGAACTGTTCGCCACCCTGCCCGCCGAACTGGCCGAGCACGGCCGCATCCAGTTCTGCGGCCCGGCCGGCACGGACGCCGTCGAGGCCGCCTTCACACTCGTACGCACCGCCACCGGCCGCGACGGGCTCGCCGCCTTCACCGGCGCCTACCACGGCATGACGGCGGGGGCGCTCGCGGCGTCCGGGGGCGCGCGGGACACCTCCGTGACCCGGCTCCCGTATCCGTACGACTACCGCTGCCCCTTCGGCACGGGCGGCGAGCGCGGCGCCGAACTGGCCGCGCGCTGGACGCAGAACGTACTCGACGACGACAAGAGCGGAATCGCCCGGCCGGCCGGAATGATCCTCGAACCGGTCCAGGGCGAGGGCGGGGTGATCCCCGCACCCGACGGCTGGCTGCGCCGGATGCGCGAGATCACGGCCGCACGGGACATCCCCCTCATCGTGGACGAGGTGCAGACCGGCGTCGGCCGCACCGGCGCCTTCTGGGCCGTCGAACACAGCGGCGTGGTGCCCGACGTGCTCGTGCTGTCCAAAGCCATCGGCGGCAGCCTGCCGCTCGCGGTCATCGTCTACCGCGAGGAACTGGACGCCTGGCGCCCCGGCGCGCACGCCGGCACCTTCCGCGGCAACCAGCTCGCGATGGCGGCGGGCGCCGCCACCCTCGCGTACGTCCGGGAGAACGACCTGGCGCGGCGCGCCGCCGACCTGGGCGCACGCATGCTGTCCCGGCTGGGCGGACTCGCCGCGGAGCACGGCTGCGTCGGCGACGTACGCGGCCGCGGCCTGATGCTCGGCCTGGAACTGGTCGACCCGGACACCGCCCCCGACCCGGCGGGCGCCCGCCCGGCCGCCCCCGCGCTGGCCACGGCCGTCCAGCAGGAATGCCTGGCCCGGGGCCTGATCGTCGAACTGGGCGGCCGCCACGACGCGGTGATCCGGCTGCTGCCCCCACTCACCCTCACCGACGAACAGGCGGACGCAGTCCTCGACCGCCTCGCCGACGCGCTGAGTACGGCGGTGCGGGCGGGGGGAGCGGGGGCGGGCGGGGTGCAGGGTGCGGGTGCGGTGCCTGCGGATGCGGTGCCTGCGGATGCGGTGCCTGCGACGGTGGGCAGTCAGGCGTTGCCGCTTGAGGGGGCATCGTGATGGGGGCACGGTTCTGGTTCGGGTGTGGGGGTGATTGCTGCCCGGCGTTGTGCTTCGGGTGGGCGAGTGACGGCCATCCGGCGTCCCGCCCCGGGCGTGCGGGTGATTGCCGTCCGCCGTTCTGCGCCGGGTGTGCGGGTGATTGCCGTCCGGCGTTCTGCGCCGGGTGTGCGGGTGATTGCCGTCCGCCGTTCCGCTCCGGGTGTGTGAGTGGTTGCCGTCCGCCATTCCGCTCCGGGTGTGCGAGTGATTGCTGCCCGGCGTTCCGCCCCAGGCGTACGAGTAACTGCCACCCGCGGCTCCGCCCCAGGCGCACGAGTGACGGCCATCGACCGCTCTGCCCCCGGCGTACGGGTGCGTGCCAGTCGCCGTTCCGCTCCGGGCGTACGAGTGACCGCCACCCGCCGCTCCGCCCCATGGCGCCCCGCCACCCCGTACGCCACCACCGGCCTACGGTTCTCCGTCGCCCCATGACTCCCAGCCGCCCCACCACCGTCCAGACCGCGCCGACCGCGCCGACCCTGCGAGGCACACCCCGATGAACGAACGCCCCGGCCCCGACGGGACACCGGCCGACGAGCGACGTCTGCCCCGTGAACCCCTGGCCCGGCTGCGGGAGCCGGCCGTGCCGCGCCAGAACCGGCGTGCCGGGACCCATGACACCGCGGAGAACGGGGAGCACGGCGGCCACACCGGCTGTGCGGTGCGGCTCGGACACCACGAACGGCACGGTCACGAGGACTGCCACGCGCTCGGCGCGACCCGGGTCGTCACCGTCCACCCCGACGAGGAGACCGACACCGTGGCCGGCCCCGCCGCCGGCCACGAAACCGACCCGCAGGAAACCGCCCTCCAGGAGCCCGCCCTGCAGTTCCCCGCGCACGACCACGTGCCCGTGCCCGACCGCCTGGAGCACGCGGACCCGGCCGTCGCCGCCGACGCCGCCGGCACGGAGAACCTGCTGCGCTGCTGGATCCGCGAGAGCGACACGCCCCGCCCGGCCGGCGACCGGCTGCGCATCCCGCTCGCCGCCGGCGCGACGGCCCTGCGCGTCCCCGTCCTGTACTGGTCGGACACCGGCTGGCACCGCCTCGGCGCCCCCGTACTGGAAGGCGCCCCCGCCGACGCCGCGCCCCTGGACGCGGTGACCCTCGCCGCCCTGCTGCGCCGCGAGGCCGTACACGGCGGCGCGGGCGGGGACCCCGGCGGCGGACCCGGTGGTACGGACAGCGAGAGCGCCGACCTCGTCGGCCGCGTCGCCGACTCCGTACGGCACACCGCCGCCTTCCTCGCCGACCGGCGCGCCAACCCGGCCGACGACCCCGGCGGCTCCCGCTTCCTCGCCGCCGAACAGTCCCTCCTCTTCGGCCACCCCATGCACCCCACCCCCAAGAGCAGGGAGGGCCTGACCGAGGCCGAGACGCGCGCCTACTCGCCGGAGCTGCGCGGCGCGTTCCGCCTGCACTGGATGGCCGTCCGCCGGGACGTGTTCGCCGCCGACTCGGCCTGGACCGAACGCGGCCGTACCGTATCCGCCGAACGCCTGGCCGCCCGGCTCGCCGACGGCGCGCCCCAGGCCCCCGCCGGCACCCTGCCGCTGCCCATGCACCCCTGGCAGGCCCACCAGTTCGGCCACCGCCCGGACATTGCCGCGCTGTACGCCTCGGGCCACCTGCGCGACCTGGGCCCCGGCGGCCCCGCCTGGCACCCGACCTCCTCCGTCCGCACCGTCTTCCGCCCCGGCCGCGACGCCATGCTCAAGCTCTCCCTGGGCGTGCGCATCACCAACTCCCGCCGCGACAACCTCCGCAAGGAACTGCGCCGGGGCGTCGAAGTGCACCGGCTGCTCCGCACCGGCCTCGCCGCCCGGTGGCGGGCCGCCTTCCCCGGCACGCCGGGCTTCGACATCGTCCGCGACCCCGCGTGGCTCGGCGTCACCGGCGCCGACGGCGAGCCGGTGCACGGGCTGGACGTGGTTGTCCGGCACAACCCGTTCGCCGACTCCGACGACGCGGTCTGCATCGCGGCCCTCACCTCGCCGCGCCCCTGGCCCGGCCGCACCGGCCTGCGCTCCCGGCTCGCCGAGGTCATCGGCGGCCTCACCGCCCGCACCGGCCGGCCCGCGGGTGCCGTCGCCACCGAGTGGTTCCTGCGCTACCTCGAAGCGGTGGTACGCCCCGTCCTCTGGCTCGACGGCACCGCCGGTGTCGCCCTCGAAGCCCACCAGCAGAACACCCTCGTCCTGCTGGACCGCTACGGCTGGCCCGTCGGCGGCCGCTACCGCGACAACCAGGGCTACTACTTCCGCGAATCGCGCCGTACGGACCTGGAGCGGCGGCTGCCCGGCATCGGCACCGCCAGCGACACCTTCGTCTCCGACGAGGTCACCGACGAGCGTTTCGCCTACTACCTCGGCATCAACAACGTCCTCGGCCTCATCGGCGCCTTCGGCTCCCAGCGCCTGGCCGCCGAGAACGTTCTCCTCGCCGCCTTCCGGCGCTTCCTCGCCGACGCCGCCACCGGGCCCGCGGCACACCGCTCACCCCTGCCCGGCCGGCTCCTGGAAGCCCGCACCCTGCGCTGCAAGGCCAATCTGCTGACCCGGCTGCGCGGCCTGGACGAACTCGTCGGCCCCGTCGACACCCAGTCCGTCTACGTCACCATCCCCAACCCCCTCCACCCCTGACC